>CAJCHQ010000748.1 GCA_903970295.1 Bryobacterales bacterium | reverse complement strand
CTGGTCCTTCAGTTCCTGCTCTTCATCTAGCTCGGTCTCTTTTTCTATGCGTTCTTTACGCCGGATTTGTTCTTGATGAAGTTTGTCGACTTCGATCATGCGCTGCCAGAAATTGCGGTCGTCGCCAAAAATCAAATCGTCGGCAATGCAAGAGTTGCCCATGAAAAAAAAGAAGAGCACAGCGATGAAGAGTTCTTGCCTAATCATTTTCCAACCACACAAATCATTGGCCAAGATCTTATCCGGCTAGAGCCATTATTGGGCGGTTCGGGCTCAACCGTTCTTTTTCATATTAACCGGCTGCCACCAGACGATTGAGAGTCTATCGTAGAATAGTGGGTCTTGTCCGCTTCACGAACACTGTCATCTCGCGGTGTTCCAAAATCATTCTGAAGACAAAATGAGAGTATCCAAGTAGTCGATCGATGACATTGCGCCATTTCGTCAGATGTTTCATTGTCATCTCATCTATGGTGAGCTGGCTCAGTTTGCTTGGCAATGCCGCCGCTTTTGCCGCCGGTCGCGAAGTCGATGTGCCTGATTTGCAATTTCAACCGGTGCAACCGACTCGTGCTATCACGATTCGTGAGGCGGTGGAAATTTCACTGCGCAATTACCCATCTATCGCCTCCAAGGTTTACAAATTAAGGGCGGCTAAAGCCAATATCGCCCTCGCTAAAACTCAGTACCTGCCTAACTTGAACGTTGATTTGCAAGAATCGGCTGTGACTACCAACCGCACCGCCAGCGTTGTCATGAACAATGTCTCGGGCTTTGATACGGTTCCAGTCAACGCCGGACCGGTCAGCTCGCATAATTCATTTCGACCTCAAGCCAATAGTTTGCAAGGTCTTAACCTGAACTGGCTGGTGATCGATCAAGGCTTGCGCCGCGCCAACGATAAATTTGCTTACGCTGATGCCAGAACGGCAAGAGCCGATGTTAATTTGACCAGACTGGACGTCGCCTTCGAAGCTGCTGATACTTTTCTCGACGCTGTTGCCGCCAAGCAAGTGATTATTTCAATGACTGCCGCCCTCGACCATATGGAGAGCGCCAATCTCCGAGCTAAGACTCTGGTGGCGCAAGGACTGAGACCGGGCGTCGACACTGCCGACTGGGATTACGAAGTAGCGAAAGCGAAGATTGCTTTAATCAAAGCCGAGCGCGACAGCCGATTGGCATTCGTCGATCTGGCAGAGAAAACTGGTACCGCCGCTGATGACATCGATATTGTCTCTGACCCTCTGGTTAGAAGCCCGACTGCGATCGGCAACTTCGGCCCTTCTGATCTTTCATCTCACCCGCTCGCCTTGCTCAAAACTGCTGAAGTCGAGCGGTGGCGCGCTAAGGAACACGTTCTCGACCGGGCATATCGTCCGCATCTCTGGCTCAACTCGTCTGTGTGGGGCTTGGGTGGTGGGGACCGCTCCAATTTGATCAATCCGGTTGCAGGTGGTGCCTTGCCGCAAGTATTCGATTATATGATCGGGGTTTCTTACAGCTTTCCGATTCTTGAATATTTTCCACTCAAGGCCCAGAGAGAAATGGCTCGCAGTAACGGTTTATCGGCCCGGGCTGATTTCGATTTAGCCATGCAGATTCTGGAAAAGAAGGATGCGCGGGCGAGAATCATGTTGGCGCAATCGAGAAAAGTGGCCGAACAAACTCCCATTCTCGTGGAAGCGGCGCGCGTTCGCGAAATTAAAGTGATGAAGCGCTACAGCACTGGCTTGACGAATATGGTTTCTCTGGCGGCCGCGGAAAAAGCGCTGGCCGAAGCGCAAGTGGAAGATGCTCTGGCGCAGGTCGATGTCTGGCGCTCGATTTTGCACCTGGCTTATGTTCAGGGCAATCTCAGACCGTTTTTGCAAATCGTGACGATAGCTGAAGGCGACCTGCCGCAAACGAACTCCGGGAAATAGAGACTATGTGGATTATCTCCTTCGCGATGAAACGACCGATCACTGTGATCGCCGTAGTTTTGTCCATAGTTTTGATGTCTTTGATGGCTGTCAAAAGCATGAAGCAAGACATCTTTCCCGACCTGAAAATTCCGGCAATCTATGTCATTCAGGGCTACGGCGGCATGTCTCCGGCGCAGATGGAAGGCTACATCACGTCCACTTATGAGCTCTTCTTTCTCTATGTGCCCGGCATCGAACATATGGAGTCGCAGTCGATTCAGAACGTCGCTCTGATCAAAGTTTTCTTCCAGCCGGATACCGACATGGCTAGCGCCATGGGCGCCATCGTCGCCATGGCTAACCGGGCGACGAGCTTGATGCCCAAAGGCACATACAATCCGTTCGTGCTGCGATTCGATGCAGGCAGTCTTCCAGTCGGACAACTAGTCTTGTCTTCCACAACCAGAGCCGTCAAAGAGCTTGAAGATCTGGCCTACGTGCGCATTCGTCCCATGCTTGCCACTGTGCCTGGTGCTGAGGCACCGCCGCCTTTTGGTGGCAATATCCGCAGTATCGTGATCAACGTCAATGCCGATAAGCTCAGGCAATACAACATCTCGGGCAATGAGGTGATCGATACACTAATTGCCGCTAACCAAGTCTTACCATCAGGCGATGTGCGCACCGGCGATTATATGCGGATTGCCACCGTCAACAGCGACCTGCCGGACATCCATCAATTGGACTATATGCCAATCCGCACCGGTCACGGGGCTCAGATTTTCATCAAAGACATTGGCAGCGTCGAAGATTCACAAGATATTCTTTGCGGCTACGCCCTTTTCAACGGGCGGCGCACAGTCTACATACCAGCGGTCAAAAGGTCTGACGCCTCGACTGTTTCGGTTGTCGATGCCTTGCGGGCGGCTTTGCCCAAGATGCAAAAAGTCTTGCCGAAAGATGTCAAAATCAGCTACGAATTCGACCAATCGAAATATGTGCGCGAAGCCATTGCCGACGTCTTTCACGAAGGATTGCTGGGCACGCTCTTGCCGGGCTTGATGATTTTGATCTTTCTGCGGGATTGGCGCAGTACGCTAATCGTCGTCGCTTCGATTCCACTCTCTTTGATGTCGGCGATTGTCGGCTTGTGGATGTGCGGGCAAACGATCAACATTCAGACATTGAGCGGTCTGGCCCTGGCTATTGGTATTCTCGTCGACGAAGCTACTGTCTGTATCGAGAACATCCACAGCCATCTGGCGGAAGGGGCACAACTGGCTCGGGCTGTGTTCGATGCATGCGTCGAGACCATGGTGCCGCGTTTGCTCGCCATGTTGTCTGTGGTCGCAGTTTTCATTCCATCGTTTTTCATGGTCGGCATCACCAGAGAGTTGTTTATACCGCTTTCTCTCGCGGTCGGCTTTGCCATGGTCGCCTCTACCACACTGGCCTCAACGGTCGTGCCGATTATGGCGGTGTGGATTTTGAAACCCGGACACAAAGAGCATAAGCGCGATTTCATTGATACTTTGAAGGAAGGGTTGGCCGGCATACTGCATCTTTTGATGCCATTGCGGGTGGTTTTGGTGCCGGTCGTCGTGATCTGTGTCTCGCTTACTGTATACATTCTTTATCACACGGTTGCCACTCAACTCTTTCCTGATTCCGGCAGCAGTCAGTTTCGGGTGCGCATCACTGCCCCTACCGGCATGCGCGTTGAGGCCCTCGAACAACGGGTTTTGAAAACGATTGAAGAAATCAAAGCCGAAGTCGGCACGACCAATGTCGAAAAAACTCTCGGCTATGCCGGCCAGCAGCCGCCGATGTTCCCAATCAGCTCGGCATTTTTGTGGACCAGCGGACCACATCAGGCTGTTCTCGATGTGCAATTAGCCGAAAGTGCGCATATCGGCATGGCGGCTCTGAAAGACCGGCTGCGCGAAAGATTCCGCAAAGCGATTCCGGATACTCTTTATTCGTTCGAGCCCGGCGACATCGTCAGCCAGATCATGAATCTCGGCTCGCCGACACCAATTGCAGTGCGCGTATCCGGGCATGATTTGACGGCTAATAAATTGTACGCGGACAGAGTCTTGAAAGAAATGAAAAAAATTGCCAAGCTGCGTGACCTGCAGTGGGGACAAGCACTCGATTATCCAACTGTGCAAGTCGATATCGACCGGGAGCTGGCCGGCCAGCTGGGAGTGACGCCGAAAGATGTCGGCATGTCATTGCAGCCGGCATATTTTTCCAGCCGTTTCGTCAATTTGAGCTTGTGGCGAGATCCTGAAAGCGGCTTTTCCTATCAATTGCAGGTGCAGGTGCCGCAGGATCAAATCCGCTCTAAAGCCGATATCGAACATTTTCCAGCCATGGACAGCGCGCGAAAGATCCAGATGGACCACGAAAATGACCTGGAAAATCGTGACATAGGCAAGTTGTATCCAGACGGTGCATTGCGCAGAAATCAGCATCCCCTGATAGGAGATGTTGCGAAAGTCGATTATGGTGTCACCATCGGTGAATTCGATCGTTACAACATGATGCGTATGGTCTCACTCACAGCCAATTTGTTCGGACACGATCTTGGTCGCGCCGGCGACTCGATAAGGGCTGCGGTCAAGCGCGCCGGCAAGCCACCGGCTGGCGTTTTCGTCAGCATCACCGGGCAAGTGCCTCTGCTTGAAGATACATTTTTTCACTTGCTTTCCGGACTTATTCTGGCCGTGGTCGTGATCACACTGATGCTTCTGGCCTACTTCCAGCAGGCGCGCGTGGTTTTGATCGTGATGTCGACGACGCCAGGAATTTTCCTTGGTGTGTTGACTGTATTGACTCTGACAAATACCACTTTGAATATCCAATCATTTATGGGCGCTATCATGTCTGTCGGCGTCGGTATTGCCAACGCAATTCTTTTGGTGGTATTTGCCGAAGAAAGCCGGCGCAATGGCATGAGCGCTGTCGAAGCCGCGATTCATGGCGCCCAGAGCCGGATGCGCCCGATTCTCATGACTTCCATCGCGATGGTCGCAGGTATGGTGCCGATGGCACTGTCCTCCGGTCAGAGTGCGCCGCTTGGACGCGCCGTGATTGGCGGCTTGAGCATGTCGACCCTTTCTGTCTTGACTTTTTTGCCCCTGGTATTTGCACTGGTGCAAAATAACGCACCGTTATTCCCCAAATCGTTGCACCCCGAAGATCATGGTCTATAAGGAAGAGAGAAGCACATGAAAAACCCCTGGTTCAGCCGCATGAACTTGATTATTGTGCTTGTTGTGGTGGCTCTGGCTGGAGCGGCATATTTCTTCGCCTGGGAGCGTCATGCTGCAGTCACTGAGGAACCAGTGGAGCAGGCTGAAGCACCACTTTCGATACCGGCTGTGAAAGTTGTTTCCAAGACTCTGTTTCGTGAAGATCAACTGCCGGGCGAAATCGATGCCTATCAAGATGTGTTGATCTATCCAAAAGTGCCTGGGTTCGTTAAGTGGATCGGTATCGACCGCGGCTCCGTCGTCAAAGAGGGACAACCGATGGTGCGCATGTATGCACCGGAATATCTCGCCCGGCGTAACGAGTTTCTCGCTCGTGTGTCTGGTGCCAAAGCCGACCTGGCTGCCGAAGAGTCGCGTCTGCAAGATTTCAAAGCCGAGTTGAAAAAACGGCAGGCTAACTTGCTTGGCGACGAATCGACTTATCAACGGATGTATACGGCGTCTCTAGTGCCTGGCGTGATCGCCGATAACGATGTCGTGCAATGGTCGCAAAACGTCGAAGCCGACCGTCAAGACGTTAACACTTTTATCAAAAGAGTGAATGCAAAAGCACACGAAGTCTCGCAGCGCAAACAAGAAGTAGAGGCGATGGTCAAGGCTATGGAGAGTTATGCCGATTTCGCCTCGTATCTTGAAATCGCGGCACCTTTCGACGGTTATGTCACCGAGCGCAAAATGCACGTCGGCAGTTTCGTCGGTCCCGATGGCAGTGGTGCGTATCCGCCAATCTGTCGCGTCAAACAATTGGATTTGCTCAGAATTGTCGCTCCTGTACCTGAAGCTGAAACCGCGGGAGTCGTTGTGGGCTCTAAAGTGCAATTCACTGTTTCGTCATTCCCGGGAAGAAAATTCGAGGGTACTGTCGCTCGTATCAGTAACGATCTCGATAAAGATACGCGAACAATGCCCGTAGAGCTGAACTATCTAAATCCTGATTATTCGATTTTGCCAGGCATGTTTTGCCAAGTTTACTGGCCGACTCGCCGGCGCGAATCGTCTCTGTTTGTGCCGGTTTCGGCAGTCGTCACTTCGCCTCTCAATACATTCGTTTGCAAAATCAAAAACGACGAATTGGAATGGGTTTCGGTGCGGAAAGGTCAGGTGATGGGTGATCTGGTCGAAATTTTCGGCACGATTGGTGACGGTGATATCGTGGCCAAAAATGGCAGCGAAGAATTGACCAATCACTCGCGTGTGAGACCGGCATTGAGTGCGGCGCCAAGTGCTCCGGCGACCGAAGAAGCGCCGGGTCAAACGAGAACAACAACTACGAAGAAAGAAAGCTGACTACTGGGCCGTGACTGCAGTGGCGCTGCTGCCAATCAGTATGCGATTGGCTCGTTCTTCTAAAGTCGCGGCCTCGCCTGTTTGATTGAGAGCACGCAGAACTTTGGCATAGTCTTGCAGGCATGCTGCCAGAAGTGGTGATGATGGGTCGACAGCTCTTTCGGTGCTGGCCAGGGCAAGCTTGTAATAAGTCAACGCGTCTTGCATTTTTCCCTGACTGAAATAAAGGTGAGCAAGATTGTTCAACACACGAGCGGTTTCGATGCTTTTTGGACCGAGCGATTGGCTGTGAGCAAGAATCACTCGATAAAGTGCTTCCGCTTCCGCGGCTTTGTTCAAGCGAGATTCGACCATGGCGTATGAGACCGCGGCGTTTATTGTGAGCAGATTGTCCAGACCATAGACTTGTTTGTAGATTTCATAAGCGCGGATCAATAACGGTTCAGCCTGCGCATAATGTTTTTGATGAATATAGAGTTGAGCCAGACCATTCAAATCGTTGGCTACAGACGGATGATTAGGTCCCAGGGCATCGATATCGACAGCGATCATGCGCTGGTAATAATCTTCACCTTTGTCATAGCGCGTTTGATTGACAATCGAATCATTGACGATTTTGAAGGCAGGTGCAAGTGTTTGAGCCGACCATGGATCGCGAAAACTGCGCATCTTCACTTGTGGTGCTTCGTTTGATTGAGCCAGCCCCCTTGATGTGCGTTGGAGCATCGTCTGTTTTTGCCAGGCTGACTCGCCGCTATCTTCGGATCCCGATTGTTGCTCAACCGATATCGGTTGAGTGTTGCTCGCCGATCCACCCTGCACATCTCCCCCCGCAGTCTGAAAATTGCCGGAGTTTTCCGAGCTGCCCTTTTTCGCCGGCTCTGAATTTGTGGGAGCGGAATTAGCCGGGGCTGAAACGGGGGCAGTGGAATTGACGGGAGTGGCATTGATGGGAACGGCACTCGCTGGATTTAGTGGTTTGCCGAGTATGTCTTTGTCGAAATCTTTGATCAAACTTTTGTCTGAATCGTCGTCAGTTTTCAAAAGATCGGTGTATTCACCCATCGCGCTCTGCAATTCTGAACCGGCTCGCAAGCTGGGGTCTTTCATGAGAATTGAAATTGATTGTTTGTATTGCTTGACGGCCTCGCGCTTGTTGCCGGCTTTGTGATTTGCTCTACCAAGCGAGCGCAGGTTTTCGGCGAAGGCTGGGCTGTATGGCCCGTAGTTTTTTTGGTTGATTTTTAAGGCTCTTTGATAGTAACTGATCGCCGTCGTGTGATCGCCAAGCGATTCTTGAATCGAACCGAGTGATATCAATACTGGTGCAATCTTTGCACTATTGCTGCCGTACTTTTTGACAAGCAAGCCAAGCAAGCGCTCATAAAGAGCGTGGGCTTCTCCTGTTTTGTTGCGCAAGCTCAAGGTATTGGCCAATTTAGCCAGGCACTGCTCGGTATCTTCCGACGAAGCCGGGGTGCTCTCAGCCGCCGACAGTGCCTGGCGGAAAGACTTTTCGGCCTCGGCCGGTTTTTCACTGGCAAGTGCCGCTTCGCCTTCAGCGTAGTAAGTTTTCCAGGCACTTTCTCCGGCTGCTTGAGCCGGCAAAGATAAATATTGCACTGCGCAAAAAAGAGAGCACATACTGATTCGACGCAGCAGTTTCCAGCAAACGCCAGTTCGGCGCACTCTCTGCGCTCTCGAAAACTTCAGCATTTGTTAAATCCTCCGGTCTTCCAGTTTATTTTCTAAGTTTATCTGCTTATCAACGCGGCCGTACACCTAAACCTGGCTCTCCGGATAGCCGCATGTAGCCGTCGTCATATTCAGCGCCGATATACGGATCGTCCGCCAGCAGCAAGGCTCCGTCCATATCCAGGTGGTCGCATAGACTTTGCAATTGCAAAGCTGCTGTCACACCGATCGATGATTCGATCATGCCGCCGAACATCACTTGCATCGCATGGGCTCGGGCTGTGTGAATGACGCGCAGCGCTTCCAGTAAGCCGCCGGTTTTGGCCAATTTGACGACGACACCATCCACGGCGCCAGCCAATCTGGCAACATCAATTGATTTGCAAACGCTTTCGTCGGCAAATATGGGCAGCGGCGAATGTTCTCTTACCAGGCGAAAATCCTCGACTGGTGCGAATTTAGGCAATGGCTGCTCAATCAAATGGACACCATGCTCGGCCAGAAATTTAGCCATTTCGATCGCTTGTTTGGGTGTCCAGGCACCATTGGCATCGACGCGGATGGGAATATCTTTTGCCACTTTGCGCACGCGCTTGATGATTTCGCGATCATTAGTGGTGCCTTGTTTGACTTTGAGAATTTTGTATCCGGCTGCCAACGCTTCCTCGGTTTTTTTTTCAATCAAATCGAGCGTGGCCATGCCGATCGTAAAATCGGTAATCGGCTGTGTTTGACCCGATAATCCAAGCATTTTATAAGTGGGCAAACCGGCGACTTTGCCGGCCAGATCGTGCATGGCTATTTCGATTGCCGCTTTCGCCGAGGCGTTACCGGCAACAATTGCATCCATACGTGCTGACACGGCGGCGATGGCAAAAGGATCGTCGCCGAGTACTTCTTCTTTACTCAAAATGCGCAAAGCGGCTTCGGCTGTTTCCAAAGTTTCGGCATGATATTTGGCTGGTGCGGCTTCACCCAGACCGATCAAGTCTTTGTATTTGAGTTTGACGAGCAGATTGCGATGTTTCTCGCTGGTGCCGTATGAAATTCCGAAAGGGTGAGCCGTTTTCAGATCGAGCGGCTCGATTGTCACGCCGATCTGACTGGTGCGGGTGGCCGTCACGAATTTTTCTCCTTGTCAGCGAGAATGGCGTCAAAGAGAATGTCAGCGCCAAATCTGACCGGGTCGGTGCAAGGTAAGTTGAGTTTCTT
>CAJCHQ010000747.1 GCA_903970295.1 Bryobacterales bacterium | reverse complement strand
CTTCCAGAGCAAGTTGCTCGTGGCATTTGTATCCAAAGTAGAGCACGCACAGTGCCAGGAAGATGACAACGTTACGCTTTTTCAGAATTCCAAGTAACACTATTTCACCACGATCGGCGCGACAGAATGATGATGATGTGCGAGGAGTGCTTGGTTAGTAAGCCCTATCGCTAGCATCCGTGCTCCCAGACAAAAAGTAATTCGTTCATTCTAATACACAGCTAGTGATGAAGTTAACGGGCGTCAGTCGAGGGAGGATTTTGTAAATCACGGCATGATACTTGACAGTGCGCGAATTTTCACGGTGGACCTTGCCAAGTTCTCGGGCGGCTGTGCAAAGGGTTGGGTGCAATTTCCATATTTTTCACCCGAGTCTCAACCGACCAATCCGAACGAGGGCGCTCGACCAGCCTGCTCTCGCACTGGTGTGCCGGGCATTGATACAATTAAGCGTGATCTTCCGGCAACGCATACGGTTCATGCCAGAATAGCTTGTGTAAAATTGGTTCGCTTGACTTTTCCTTAGGTGCTTGTGTTCTTCAGGTTATTGTCTCCACGACACTCAATGTTAGCTCGGACTCTGCTTCTCAGCACGATCGTGTTGGTTGTGACCGGTTGCAGTTCGAGTTCGGAATCGACTGCTCCAGCCGATCCCGGAGTGTCCACTGATCGACATTCAACATCAGACTCGAGCAAAACTAGCGACACGCGCTTGATTCATTTGACGAAAGACTCCGAAAATATGGCGGCACTAGGTTACGCGCAAGTCGAGGACCGCAAGCTTGATACCAATGTCATGGTAACGGGCGAAGTTTTAGCCAATGCCAACACGCAGACGCACGTGACGACTCCAGTGACAGGGCGAGTGACAAATATTCTCGTCAGCATCGGAGACCACATTCCGGAAGGAAAGCCTTTGCTGATCGTGCGCAGTACAGACATTCAGCAGGCCGAATCGGATCTTTTGCAAAATGAACAGCAGGTTCGTTCCGACCTCAAGCAAGCTCTGCTGCAAATCGATTGTGATATTCCCACAGCGCAGGCGCAGATCAAACTTTCGGAAACGGTTTATCAGCGCCTGAAGAATCTTGTCGAAGAAAAAATTGCGTCACAAGCTGATTATCAGGCAGCCCAAACGCAATGGCAAAAGGATCAAATTGCCCTCCAAACTCTCAAGCGAAAACGGGAGGCGACCATTTCTCTTTCGACTGAAAAAATGAAACTGGTGACCGGACCGGCCAAAACCAAATTGAGACTGCTTGGCGTCTCGGAGGCTGGTATAGAGAACGTTATGAAGACGCAAACTGTCGATCCGATGGTGCCCGTTTTGTCGCCTGAGGAAGGAATAGTTGTCGAACGCTTGGTCAACGTTGGTGAATTAATCGATCCATCGAAGCCCCTATTCACGATTGGCGAATTTAATACTGTGTGGCTCAAAGCCGACGTTTTTGAAAAGGACATCGCGGCACTCAAGCTCGGTCAACCAATTGAATTGGAAGTCGATAGCTTTCCGGGCAGAGTTTTTCGAGGCAAGCTTGACTATGTAGCCAACCAGGTTGACAGCGATACGCGCACCCTGGCAGTGCGGGCTGAAGTATTTAATCCGCAGCTTTTGCTTAAGCCGAAAATGTTCGCGCGCATGAAGATTCTCGTCGGGCAGCATAATGTCCTGGCCATTCCCAAGACTGCTGTACAAGACGCCAGGTCAAGCAAAGTTGTTTATGTGCCTACCGGCGCAGATACATTTGAAGAGCGAAAAGTCAGTCTCGGTGCCGAATCTGGAGATTACGTCGAAGTTCTCCAGGGTTTGAAGCCGGGCGAGCGCATTATCACCAACGGCAGTTTCGACTTGAGGGCTGCTGCCGTCAGGTCTTTCGGATAGACCCACGCCGACTATTTTTGTAATCACGATTTTAAATCACCGGTTTTTGTATCACGCGTATGACGGTGTATCACGGTATGGTTCACGGTTGATTTTGGCGGCGTTCGCGGGGCATTTTCGTTTGACGTCAGAATTCGGGATTATTGAAAGTTTTCCCGAAAAGAATTTGAAGCGCTTATCCAAATGATTTGATTGATGATGAAGAGATTATTAGCTCTTTCTGCGAAATAACGTTGGTGGCTTGTTTTCGCCTTTAGAGTGGGGTTGTTGCTGGGTATTCAAGATGGTCTGTTGGTGCGCATTAAAGTACGATCTTGAGTGTGGATGTCTTACCAAAAGCGCCTCAACGCACGATTCGTATCTACGAGACCAGGTAAGTCATGTGCCGTCGTGCAAACTTGGGTGAAAATTTCGAGGTGTCCTTGTCCTTTTTCCGGCAGCCTGAGTCTTTAACAGTTCAGCGCCGGCTCGGCGCGGCTAAACGACGCTTGGGCGCTTGTGTTGCATTGGCGTACCTGCTGTTTTCATCTCCGGCGTTTGCCTCGCCAATGTCAAAGCCATTATCAGCGTCAATGCCATTGTCAGCCTCACTGCCATTGCCATTGTCAGCCTCACTGCCATTGCCATTGTC
>CAJCHQ010000746.1 GCA_903970295.1 Bryobacterales bacterium | reverse complement strand
ATTGGCTGGACGACAAGTTGGCTGCTGTATAACAGAAGAGTATCGGCTCCATTTTTACCAGCGCGCCATCGAAGCCAACTTGCACCTTGGAAAAAAACAAGAGGCTGCTGATTTGGTGGCGCGAGCTGAAGCTCACTTTATGGCACCCTCTTTTCATGAAATGTGTACGCTTTCAAAATTGGCCTATGACTGCGGCGATTTAGCTAAATCTGAAAAATTGGCATCTAAAGCAGAAAATCTTATGGACAGCGAAACCTGGGAATTTAAGGATCTCGTGAAGATTTGGCGAGCCTTGGGACGAGAAAACCAGGCTGTCGAAGTCGAAGTCAAGGCTAAAAAAATAGAAGATGAATATGAGGCACGAATGCAAGCTCTCAACAAAGGTGCATTTAATAACTTCAACATTTAGCCGCGACAAACAATCTGATGACCAATAAATGAGCGCTAAAAAAACGATTTCTTGAGTCTGATTTGATTACATTTAACAAATTGGACTCTGCAGCACTCCAATTTAATTCTCATAAAATGCAAAATCGATCGCGGAAATACCGAACTATCAATACTACCGGGCATTTCAAGGTTCGAAAAGGTCCATTGCAAAGAGGTTGACAGAATTAGACGACCGGTCTACTATTAATTCAGTTCAGGACATTAACCAGAAACGAGCTGTTCAGTCGGGCTCAAGTCATCGGCAAAAGTCCATCAAGTCAAAAAGACCACAAGTCAATCAAACTCTTATTTCAATCATTCAAAATCAGGTGAATTAAAATGGCTAAACTGTCAGGCAAAGTAGCGGTCGTAACAGGCGCATCAAAAGGTATTGGAGCAGCAATCGCTAAGTCGCTCGCAGCGGAAGGTGCTTCAGTAATAGTAAATTACGCATCAAGCAAAGCTGGTGCAGATGAAGTGGTATCGTCTATCACCAAATCTGGTGGTAAGGCAGTCGCCGTAGGAGGCGACGTATCCAAAGCCGCCGAAGCGCAAGGAATTGTTGATGCGGCGATCAAAAATTACGGTAAGCTCGATATTCTTGTGAACAATTCGGGCGTATACGGTTTTGCTCCAATTGAAGAAATCACAGAGGAACACTTCCACAAACACTTCAATGTGAATGTGCTGGGTCTGTTGCTCACCACTCAGGCAGCCGTAAAACATCTCGGTGAAGGTGGAAGCATCATAAATATCGGCTCGTTAGTGTCACGAATCACACCACCCGGAAGCTCTGTCTACACAGGCACAAAGGGCGCTGTAGACGCTATCACAGGTGTGCTGTCACGCGAGCTTGGACCTAAGAAAATTCGTGTAAATGCGTTGAACCCTGGCATGGTCGAAACAGAAGGAACTCACACAGCCGGGTTCATAGGTTCCGATTTCGAAAAGGACCACCTGAACCAGGTACCACTTGGTAGAATCGGACAACCAAACGACATCGCTTCAGTCGCCGTTTTCCTTGCTTCGGATGATGCCGGATGGATAACAGGTCAAGAAATCTTCGCTGGTGGCGGAGCCCGTTAAAGGTCTCGAGTAATTGGCATTGTACGAGCACCACTGTACGAGCACCACTGCTAGCTGCTTGGACCGGACGCTTTCGATATCGTGCCCAGAGAACTCCATGCGATGCTTGTTAAGTTCGCGGAATGCGGACCGGTGACCAGGTCGGCTGACTTTAAAAAAATGAGAATAATAGCAACCTACTTCAGGCTCTTAAGTCGCTTCAAAATCTCGCCGCGCACAGCTATTGCATCAATTCCAAACCGATGAAAGGTGCTCTGCGGCTCAGCTTCGCTCTGGGTGAGAAGCGCGAGTAAAATATGTTCAGCTGTCGTCTCTGTCGCATCGAGATTCTGCGCCTCTTCGATCGAAGCGTGCATCAACATCCACGCATCATTTGAAAAAGGACGTTGCCTGAACATAACTAAAATGACGTCTAGTAATTTAGACAACATCGGGCGACGCTTGGGCTCGACTTTAACCGTGTCAGCGTTATCGATCACGAGCGAACTCGCCTTCTCATAAGACAGCCCTGCAGCCGCCAGAGCCTTAGACGCTTCGCCGCCTTCCAGAATTAAACCGAGAAGAATATGCTCTGGACCGGTGCGTTTATGGTGAAGCTTGCGCGCTTCATCATTAGCGAGCACAAGAACGCGCAAGACGTCCGCAGTAAGTGCAGGCTCCTTTAGGTGTTCAGGCGAGAGGAAAGATAAGAGGGGCTCGCTCGATTTGGCTGGGTCGTGCTTGGTCATAGATTCGACTTTGCACTAAAAATGATTTCTCGTCAACCTGTTCGTAACTTGATGCAAAGCGAAGAGGAGCAAAATGGAGCCCGAATGCATGACTCCCCAAAGGAGGGATCCATGATCCTTCCGCTGGGGAGCTGCTTTTAGTTGAGAAAAGCTATTTACGTCGGTCCTAATCCGCTTGACTAATCAATCCGATTATCCGTCCGATTAGTCCCAGGAGAGAGCGCCACCGGTCTGATAGTCGATGACTCTGGTTTCGAAGAAGTTCTTCTCTTTCTTCAAGTCGAGAGTCTCGCTCATCCATGGGAATGGATTTTTCACGCCAGCGTACTCTTCCGGTAATCCAATTTGACGAAGTCGTCTGTTAGCCACGAAGCGCAGATATTCATGGAACATTTGCACGTTCAACCCGAGAACACCCTTCGACATTGTGTCGACAGCATACTGGTATTCCAGGTCGACACCTTCTTTGATGAGAGCGACGATTTCAGCCTGAAACTCAGGAGTCCACAAATGCGGATTTTCAATCTTGATCTGATTGATCATGTCGATGCCAAAGTTCAAGTGCATCGATTCATCACGCAGAATGTACTGGAATTCTTCGGACGCTCCGGTCATCTTGTTCTGGCGTCCGAATGCAAGCATTTGAACAAATCCGACATAGAAGAAAAGACCTTCCATGATGATGTAATAGCCGATCAAATTACGCAGGAAGCGCTGATCGGTTGCATCTGTTCCAGTGTGGAAATCTGGGTTCGACAATTCTTGTGTGAATTGCAGCTGGAAAGCATCTTTCGCATGTATGCACGGAACTTCGCGATACATGTTGAACACTTCGCCTTCGTCCAGTCCGAGACTCTCAACAACATATTGATAAGCATGTGTGTGAACGGCTTCGTCGAACGCCT
>CAJCHQ010000745.1 GCA_903970295.1 Bryobacterales bacterium | reverse complement strand
AGCACAATGTTGCAGTGGCTTTCCATATCGACGATCAGATGTTTTGGGACAAGAACATTGACTTGCAGAAGGACAAGTCAGCTAACATCGAATGGCTCAACTGGAAAGGCTCACCCTGTACAGGACGAAGGTTAGACTGGGCGCGCGAGCCCGCGCGGATCGCGCCGCAGCTTTGTCTGAATAGTCCGGCAGTGCAGATGGTTGTGACTAAACGAGCTACGTTGATCGGCTCTGAGATCAAGCGCGAGCTTGATAAGTTGCAGGCAGAAGGCAAAGCCGTTCTATTCGCAGGAATAATAGCAGGGTGGGAATCGCGAATCGGCCGCGATTTTGCTACGAACTCGACTCTGGGTTACCATGCTCTGGTCAATCGCGGCTTTGGCAGTGGCACTGCGCCAGCGCAGTGCGACGCCGAACGTTCAAGAATTCTCAAGGGATTGATAGAAACATGGGCTAAGACATTTGCACACGCAGGCATTCCCGCTAACAAAATCTACGCACATATCGCATTTACCGACCAGGGGCTCACTGACTCAAATACCAAAATCCCATATGCGCAGCTAGTCGATTTTGCAACGCCGGATGTCGTCTTCAGCAAATTCTACCGGCCCGGATTCACCACGTATCCTATGGGTGACGCTGTGGATAAAGTATATAAAGAGGTGGCGAGCCGAGGCAATCCTCCATGGATTTCTGCCGAGGGAACCAACGTGGTTCCAAATGGTATGTCGGGCGAAGCTACGATGGAGACATATCTCGCGAAAATGTTCAATCACGGAGCCGTCATGGTGAACATTTTCTCCTGGGGAATGGGTGGTGAAGCACACAAGGACAACATGTTTCGTCGCGCCACGGAGAACGCTGAAGCTGTGTCGGGCTATCGCAAGTTCCTCAGTGGAGCGCCGCTGCAAGAGCGGTCCAAATCAGCCGGGGAATTTTCAGTCGCGAAATTTCGAGAAAAAATCCATACCATTCAAGTGCAGGTGCCTAAGTGGCTTGAGAGAACCAGGCGCCCTGATTTGGTACAGCCACTGATGGTGAAACTTGATAAGTCCATCAAAGAAAATCGCTGGCAGGACGCTGATAAAATGGCCGATCGAATCCTAAATCTGGTCGCCGACAAATAATCAGGTACGGGCATTGCGCGATATGCGTTTTCGACTGAATGGATGTTCATTCCTGGAAAAGATTTCAGACACGGATATGTTGATACCCGGCTGATGGCAGTCCTTTTCACCGCCCTCGTCGATCAGTTCCATCGTCCAGCCGTGCTCCTCAAACGTGGCCAATTGGCTGCGCATTTGTTCTACGGCCAGGAAAAGCGCTTGCCACGGATCCTCGCCGCAAACACGCATGGGCTTGAACCTTGTTGTCGGGCATGTTTATCGGTTTGTCTTTTGGTGTGGTCTGGCTACTGGGCCAGCATGAGACCAGCACGGGGTACTTGTATAGGATGTCCTGAATGGCAGGTCAATGTAGCGATCGCACTGGCTTGCGCATCGTTTGTGTTTGCAGTGGCTCAACCCGTCGTATTTGTAGGACATCGGTTCACCTTTATTACACCGGCCGCCATGCAACTCCTGAGTTTAGATCGAGTTGTTCGTTTGCTTGATGGCTCTGCAGAATGCTTGGCTTTGAGCGACTGCCGAACCGATTCGCATTTATCAAAGACCTCGTTACGCCTTTACTGTTAGTTGTTTTACAGCCAGGTCATAGAGCCGCAATAGCATGACCGAAATAACAGCAGAAAACGATTGCACAATCCAACATTCCATCCGAGAAATTTTTGCATGCGCCAAGCCACTGAAGCTGTGGAACCAACTGACGTGCTTGAGACCAAGCAGTCTCAGGGCCAGCGCGGCAGAGAAGCCCCATATTGTCATTCATCACGGCTTCTACAGTCGGTAAATAGCTTATTGACTGCCAGGCAAGACCGACAAGGCCCACGCGAGCACCGAGTACGATTGCTGCTGCGAAGCGCACGTGTGGATATGAGAATTTCCCTTGGCCGGCCAGAATCAACTTGGCTGCGTCGATGAACAATGGTCCGAATGTACACGTCAATACGAAGCAGACATTTTGGATAAGAAAAAACTGTTTGAGCCACGGAAGTTGATCCTCGATAGTGAGCGCAATAAAGCTAATAGCGAGAGCTACGCAGAATCGTATGATTGTTGCTCTTAATACCGCCACTGGTTCTTGACTCCGGATGTTTCATCTATCGTATCAGAGGCTGCATCACATGTGCGCTGGGGAGCAGAACGCGGCTGTTAACCGACAGATGTCCCGCAAAGGTTGATCGAAGCAACGACGGTCTTGTGAGCCAACCAGTTAACGGCCGGTTTAACGATGGATTAGCGGACGAGGGAAGATGGGGCCGCTGTTTCCTTTGCCATTGTTTGGGATACAGTGAGCTGGCCCCGATAGTCTAGGACAAAGAGCTGAGAAGTTAAGGTGGAAATCTGTCAACCAACTTCAACTTTCTAATGATACCACCGATAGTGCTAATGTCAAATTGTATTTCCTTCACCTGAATTGCTGGAATAAGTGAAAAGCGGCATTTGATGTCCATGCGGTTAGATTGGAGTTGGACGGACCCAATTGAAATGATTCGCAAGGAATACCGGAGCGAGCGGCCAGCGAGTGAGGATATTCCGCTGCGTAACGTAGTCCTCTCAGCCGGTGTTTTACCCCGGAGGTAGACTGATAAGGGACGACGGCAAAGCTTTGCGTCTGGCCCATGCCGTTGAGTTGTCGTCGTCCCGCAGCAGACGCACCGCAGGGAGCCAGACGACTCGTCGACTACCAGCCACCGTGGTTGGCCTAATTGTTGGGTCGTCCACCGTCTACATGGTGGCAGTTTCTCGGCGCAAGCAAGAGCAAAAGGTGGCATAGCTATGAGTCGTTATTTGTTCGCAGCCGCTGTTGCCGAAATCTTAGCAACCATGTCCCTATTGCGCAGTTTTTGGCACTCACCCCAGTGCATTTCAGTTAAGCTGCAAATCGATGTTTGAGAAAGATGGTCAAAAGAACGAGAGCTCAGAAATTCAGCTAGCCTTTCGGTGGCTCGCATATGAACTCGTTCTTCTCGATAGATGTGTTCCGTTTGTTTTCGGCTTCCCGGCAGTCGCTGTCCTCCCGCTGTGGACGGTCGATCGGCGACACAAACAGAACATGAGCGCGTAAAACCATGGCTCAAGCGAAAAATAGTTGGACGAGAATTGGGATGGTGACGGGAGCGGCGTGCGCGGTCGCAGGGCCACTGTTTGGCTCCATACTTGTTTTTAAACCTCCCGGCCTCATAGTCTGGGCGCTCCTTCTACTGTCGTTTTGGTCTGTTGCATTTATCTTGACCTTTGCCATTCCGCAAAAAAAAGATTTGTGTCGATCGCAGTTATGACTGCACTATGTTTTCTTGTGTTTCTCATTCTGAGCTCGTAGTTCTAGTCAGTTCGATTTCGTACAATCCATCCCACAAGCATCGCTGTGGAGTGCCATGTTCCAATGCTGCGCCGGCACTTCACCGTTCTTACTAATGATCCGTAGCACCAGAAATGGTGCTTGTCAAAAACTTTCAGACGAACTCAACGCCAGAGCTGCTTACGACAAAGTGAGGCGAGGGTCTTCCGGGCTCGAGCAGTCTCCAATATTCGCAGTCGGTTTCAGACCTCGATGGAA
>CAJCHQ010000744.1 GCA_903970295.1 Bryobacterales bacterium | reverse complement strand
TTCTTCTTCCACGAGAAGGATCAATGGAATATCGGTCAATTTGTGCAACTTTTTCAATGTGCCAGGTTCGAAGCATTGGATGAAAACCGGTGATGATTTGTCTTTGTATCCGTTGCGGGCAAGCACTTCCAACAGGTGATTTTCGGTGGCCAAGCCAATGCTGGCAAAGTAGCTTGGGTGTTTAACTTCGGGATAAATACCAATGTTTCGGTTCAGCTCGGAGTTTTTTCGTTTCACCAGGTCGATTACTTCCTGGAATGTCGGAATGCTGTAGTGATCGTTGTAGATGGTGTTTCTTTGTCGAATTTTCGGCATTCGCTCCCGGGCTGCGAGCGTTTTCAGTTCAGCCAGTGTGAAGTCTTCGGTGAACCATCCGGTCATATCTTGACCGTCGATTTTTTTTGTTTTACGCCTGGAGGCAAACTCTGTGTGTTCCGCTACGTTGGTCGTGGTCGAGATCTCGTTCTCGTGGCGAGCAACCAATTGGCCATCTTTGGTCGAGACTAAGTCTGGCTCGACAAAGTCTGCGCCCATGTTGATCGCTAATTCATAAGATGCGAGCGTGTGTTCTGGGCGATAACCACAGGCGCCTCGATGAGCGATGACGATCGGTTTGGGCGGTAAATCTGCTTGTGCCGATGCCGCTAAGAATAGAGACATTACAGCGAAGATGACCACAAGCTTCTTGGCAATAAACATGACTCCCCCCGGGTGACAGAAGAGAATTCAACCATGTCCGGCCACGAAGGTATAGCCTCTAAGCCTCTTTGATCGCTCTGTTTGTCCGGAAACAGCCGTTTCCGGGTACAAACAAAGCGTATGGCGCCACCGAAACTCTCTGGTTTTTTCTTGAGTGATTTAGATAGACCCACGCCTTCTTCCCACCATATCGTGTTGCCCGGATCTGCCGGCGATGCTGGCATAGATGGGCGCGCAGCGCAGGCAGACAGCATCACACAGAAGTGGCTGGCAGATTGGCAAGCTCATGGTGAGGCGCTGAAGCCGCTGGGGGGCGAGGCTGTACCGAGGACGAAGCATCCACTGTACGGCTCTGACGATCCGATCGCCAGCATCAAACCCGATGCGGTTGTGCAGGGTGGCGTCAATGATTGTTTCTTTTTTGCGCCGCTCGCTGCGGTCGCTTCGGCGAATCCGGCGCTGATCCGTGATGCGATCAAATCAAACACAGATGGTTCATTCGATGTCACCTTCCCCGGTGCGAAAGACAAACCTGTACACGTGGCCGCGTTGACCGAGCATGAACTATTTAATTATGGTCGCGAGACAACTAATGGCACCTGGCCGGCAGTCATGGAGAAGGCTTTCGCCACCTACCTGACCGAAAATTCGGCAGCCCGTAAGGCTATCTTAGGACACGACGATCCGAGTTTACTTAGTCGGTTTTTCAACTGGCTTGTCTCGGATGATAGTTCGGATGTGCAAAAGACCCTCGACAAAGGCAAGGTGCCGGAAGTGTTCAAACTATTGACCGGGTACCTTCCTGGCGGCGTTCCGCTTTATGAAGGGCATAGCGTCGACGGGGCAAAATCGGTTTTGAACGAAGCTTTTTCAGGCGAAAAGATTTTGCCGGTCGTAGCCGGAATTGATCTTCACAACCAAGATGCTCCCAAATTCGGGCTACTCAATGATCATGATTACACCGTGCTGGGCTTCAAGAATGGCGTCGTCACTCTTCGAGATCCCCATGGACAGACGGAACACGGCACTCCGGTCGGTGACGTCAAAGCCGGAGTATTCTCGATGCCGGTTGCAGACTTTGCCAGATGTTTTGATGAAGTGATTGTTGATAGAATGGTGCCCTTGTTCGACACCCGTGCTCTCTACTTGGGAAATTTCAGTCACTTTAAAGATGTGATTGATCGTCCCAAGAAATAGCGTTGGATTTTCAAAATCCTTTCCGCGTCGAGTGGACTCACTTCCCAAGGCTGTCGTTCAACCGATATCGGTTGAGCACCTACTCCGGCGAAGGTTCGTTCTGTTTTTCCTTCAGAGTTTCTGTCAGAGATTGCAGCAGAGATTTTGCTCTCTCTCGATCCATCTTGGCTCTGTCCATGCGCCCCAATTTTTCATAACATTCAGCGCGCAAGTGATACGCTTTTGCATTTTTGGGGTCGAGCGTGAGTACCTGCCCGAAATCTTCGAGCGCTTTCTGGTGCTTGCCCAGGCGCATGTTTGCCGCACCTCGACCATACCAGGCGGCGGTGTCTGTTGGTTCTAATTCGAGCACGTGACTGAAATCGTCGACGCTCTGTTGATATGGCTGCAGGATCATGTCGG
>CAJCHQ010000743.1 GCA_903970295.1 Bryobacterales bacterium | reverse complement strand
CCGGTGCGGGTTGTGCCGGGGACTCGCCGACTTGAGGAAAGGCGACGTTTGTCTGAGCGGCAGTTTCACCGCTGTTTGCCGAAGCTGCGGGGACTTCGGTTTGATTGGAGTAGATTACCTGTTCCGATGTTGTCGTAGAATCGGTCGGGATCAATATGTCCTGGGTCGAAGTGGTTTTGGCTTTTTGCTCGGCAGCAGCAGCCGATATCGGTTCTGAAGTCGGATCGGCATGACGGCGTGCCGCTTCTTCTAAACCAGCGGCGTAGCCATTCGTCCAGGCATTCTGGGCTTCGGTCATCAGCTCTTCGTTCTGCTTTTCCAGATCCCAGATTGTTTGATCGAGCTGCTGAATACGCGCTTCCAGGTCGGCAACGCTGTCACTGTCGTGGCCCTTGTTGGCCCTCGCGGCCAGATCGTCTTCGTGAGCGATCAAGTCCATCAGTTCGGCGTTGCGGTAAATAGTCGAGCGAGGAATTTTGGCCGTTTGAGCAACCGTGTATGGGTTGATCTCACTACCGGCGTCCCGCAGTGTTTGGATCGCGGAGATTACCAGCCGTTTTTCTATTTCTTTTTGCTCGTTGACGTCCTGTACCATTTAGTCCCGATACTATTACGCGCCGCCTACAAAAGAACGACAGAGGCATTTACGAATTGGAAGTATAGCCTTTCTCATATCTTATCCGTTCCCTTTATGGATGAATATGTGTCAGCTAAAACGGATGCAGTAATTTGAATCTCATGGAAAAGTGGCAGGGGTATACCGGTGGTTAAGGTCAGGTTATTGATTCGCGGGCGTGTGCACGGGGTTTTCTTTCGGCACACAACCCGGGCACGAGCGCGCGAGCTTGGTCTCAACGGCTGGGTGCGCAATCTTGAGAACGGTATGGTAGAAATCGAGGCGGCGGGCGGCAAAGAAGCAGTCGATCAGCTTATTGCCTGGTGCCATCAGGGACCGCCGTCAGCCCAAGTTGAGCGAGTGGACGCAACCTGGCTGGCGGGGCAAGAAGAGTCGCAGTCCTCGCTCAATTCCACCGCGGAAGGGTTTGAGATCCGGTGATTCGAGAGACTTGACTGGTGTCAAGAGGCTGGACTGAGAATGGTCCAATTGGTGATTTAGCCAATCAGCCTTGACCCCGGTCCCTCAAAAAGTTTGTACGCCTCCTGGATTAAACCAGAGTCTACTGGTTGTTCCGACGAACGCTGCGCTTGCTTCGGGCTTTGTGGGGCCGCTTGCGCTGGCGCTTCGGAGCGTCCGGCGGATAAGGTCGCCGTTCTACTTGGCATCGTGGCTGGCGCAGTTTGAATATGGCCGCCCGCTGCTTTCGCAGAAGCCGGGGCGTTGGCAAAATCGCGACTGGGGTCCGGAGCGATTGTTTGATCGCGATTCGCGCTTGGCGGTGTTTGCGCCCCCCGAGATTGAAATTCAGGGGACGTCGGGGCAGCAGATGAACTAATGAAACCCCCTCCAGGAGTCGCTTCTCGCTTTTTCTGCGGTTGCGGGGCCCCTTCGCAGTCCTCGGCGTCTTCCCCAGATTCATCTTTCTGGCTGGGAGTGGTGCTCGATTTCGGCCTGGCTGTGGGCAACTGATTCGTGTCGTTGACAACTTTGACGCGCAGCGAGGCCAGTCGCCCGGTAACGGCTGTATACGCTGCTTTGATGTGCTCGCTTTTGTTTTCGACCATCTTTAGATACAGGTCTTTGCGCACGCCAATCGTCAAATCGTCTTTTTCCAAGCTGAGGGG
Source organism: Bryobacterales bacterium (assembly GCA_903970295.1). Next base: position 3,626 of record CAJCHQ010000743.1, on the reverse strand, counting down.
AAAAGCGTAAGTTTGCACGACCCCGTGCGCCGGCATGTGCCTCCGCTGAAGCTCGTCTTTCAGGTCTGACCAAATTTCATCGAGCGAAACACTGGCGTCTTTTTTCGCCCTTGAATCTGGCGCTTCCGGTTCACTGGCAGCCTCGGTTTGGAGCGGTTCTTCTTCGCTGTCTTCGGCGGTGTGATCAGGCTCAGGTGGCTGCTGCGCCCGCGCCTGCTCTGGTGGGCTTGCCGCGCCTGTCGGGCTGAATTGCGGCGCCTCTGAACTGGCGCCACCGGTGGTGGCAGAAACGGAATTATCGCCTGCGGCGTCTCGAGCAGGGCTGCCGTTGCTGCGGTTTCTACCGGTTTCAGCGATTGGCTCTGGCGTATTGACTTCGATGTTTTCATCAATGACGATCGAGACGACTTCTGTATCTTGCTCTGCGCTGGGCACCGTATGTGGTGCCGAATCGGCGGCAGGCGATTGCGCAGCTGGTTTCGGTTGCAAGGACGGGGTCCCGGGAGATGGTGCGGGGGCGGCGACAGGCGCCGCAGTAGCATCAGGTGCAGGAGCAGAGGCGGCAACCGGCGCAGGAGCTTGGGCGTGGGCTGGTGCCTGGGAGAATACTCTCGAAGCCGTCACTGGCTGCGCATGCGATTTTACTGAGGCGGCCGTGAAAGTAACATCGTTTCCAGCCATCACGCTTTCGATGTGGTCGAGGCGATGCTCCACCTCCTTCAAAAAGGCCATGTCATGTCTGTGACAAATACTGAGCACGCCAATCTCCAGATTTAGAGCCGGCTGGCTTGAGCGCCTGCAGTTTTGCTCGAGTTTATCTAGTAATTCTACGATTTGAGCGATTTCTGCTGGGTCGTAGTTCTTGGCTTGCCCGGTCAATCCGCTTAGATACGGGGCCGAGCCTAAAATCGAATGATCGATGTCGAGACCTCGTCCTCTGGCGGCAACGTTGTAACACGCTTTGGCCAGATTGAGAAAATGTTTGGCCAACTCCTGGATCAGAACTGCCGGTTCGCGTCCTTCGGCGAGCAGAGAGTGCACCGCGCCTAATACCGCGCTGCCGTCTTTGTCACGAATGCCGGCGCTGATCGTCAGGAGCACATCTTCTTGCACCGCACCCAATAAAGTGAGCAAGTCGGCGACTGCGACTGTTTTTGATTGCGATGAAAGCAGGCTGGCTTGGTCCAGTAATCCCAGCGCGTCTCTCAAGCCACCGGCCGAGCGCCTGGCGATCAGTTCGAGGGCGTCATCGTCGATATTTATTGCTTCGATTGCAGCCAGTTTTCGTAAATGTTCCTTCAATTCTTTCTGGTTGACTAGACGGAACATCAAGCGCTGGCAACGACTGACGATTGTCGCCGGCACTTTGTGCTCTTCAGTCGTTGCCAAAATAAAAACGACGTTTTTTGGCGGTTCTTCAATGGTTTTAAGAAGCGCGTTGAATGCCTCTTTTGTCAGCATGTGGCATTCGTCAATGATATAAAGCTTGTAGCGACCACCCTGGGCCACAAGTGGTGCTCGCTCGATCAGCGTGCGGGCATCATCGACACTGTTGTTAGAGGCAGCGTCCATTTCAAACACTGCCGGTGAATTGCCTTCCCTAATCTCGACGCAGGCAGTGCAAGTCAAGCAAGGAGTCGGTGTCGGACCCTTCTCGCAATTCAAAGACTTGGCAAGAATCCGTGCCGATGAAGTTTTACCGGTCCCGCGTGGACCGGTAAAAAGGTATGCATGAGATATGCGATCGTTGTCGAGGGCGTTTGTCAGCGTCTGCAGGACGGCTGACTGTCCGACCAGTTGGCCCAGCGATTGCGGGCGATGCTTGAGGTAGAGCGGGAGATATTTTTCTGCCAAGACTGTTGCCATTTGCTGCGTTGACGACCGAATCGATCCTAACCGATGCTGACCTTAACTGCCGCATTTTATTTTTAAGAGATTGAAATTATCGACGTGCGCCTAGGACCAGCCAAGAAAACCGGAGCGGCCCCATGTCTCGAGAATCGTCCCTACCTCTGCCTGCTTGAAGGGCAACCTGGGCACCGGTGGCTCGCCGTTAATCCAGGCAGGAAATAGTGGCTCAACCATGTTGTCTGGGGACAGTTCAGCTGAGAGCATTTTTCGAAATTGAATTTGCGGGTGAATGCTCAATTCGGCCAGATCGCATACGGGCTCGAAACAACAGTCAACCTGTGCGAGCAGTGCTGACCAATGATGCAGATCATCAGTGGCGAATAACTCTGCCAATTCCTGCCGCAATGCCGTTTGCGGATAACGCTCGATTTGACGTTTGATCCAATCAGGCTTGTTCACGGCCTGACAGAAATTGTTCCAGAATTTAGGCTCGAGCGCTGCCAGCGTGACAAAACGATTGTCTTTTGTTTTGTATATGTTGTAGAAAGCGGCGCCACCATTGAGTGTGCATAGTCCGCGCAGATCTTGACTGACTGGCCCTTCGGCCAGTGCCACAGCTTGCCATGACAGGACGACGTCGCTCATGGCGATATCTATGTGCACGCCCTTACCGCTGCGTTCGCGAGAAAAAAGAGCGGCGCTGACTGTAAAAGCGGTTTGCAGAGCGCTGGCAAAGTCGGCAGTCGGCGGCATGGCAATCAAGGGCTGATCGGGCAGTCCCGACACAGACAGAATGCCGGCGGCGGCTAGGTAATTTAAATCGTGTCCGCTGCGCGAAGCGTAAGGTCCGTTGCCACCATATCCGGTGAGAGAGGCATGGACCAGACGCGAGTTCAGTTCGCTCAATGATTTATTGTCCAGTCCCAGTTTTTCGAAGGCTCCGGGCCGGTAGGATTCGATCAAGACGTCGGCCTGGGATACCAGCTGGCGAAAAGTTTTTATGCCCGCGACTGTTTTGAGGTCGATGGTGACGATGGTTTTGCCGCGGTTGATCATGCGATAGATGAGTGATATACCATCTTCGAGAACTCCGTATTGCCTCAGCGGATCGCCCGCTGGTGGCTCGATTTTGACGACGTCAGCACCCAAGTCTGCGCACATCAGGGCGGCGTAGGGACCGGGCAAGAATTGTCCGCAATCGATTACCCGTATGCCGCTTAAAAGGGCTTTGCTATTCGACATCAAAAATCAAAACGCTGACGACTTGCGGGTCGGTGTGAGCTTTATCTTTGGCGCGGGCAAGTTCGAAGCTGACGTGACTAATTGGATAAACGTAATTCTTGCCCATTTGATGGCTTACAGGCGGCTCTTCGAGAATGAATGCCGGTTGCGAAAATTGCTTCAGCATGGTCTTCAAATCATCGCCCAATTTGACCCCGATTTCTGCACCCAGATAGGCTGGATCGAAAACTCTGATGCCCTCTACAACTCCACTGCGTAAATATATCTGCAGCATCGAATCTCTGCTGTTCGGTCGGCTTACAGACCAGACGTTCCAGGAGCCTATCTTTTGTTTTTTGATCGTGACTGCGCTGCCCAGAGCCTGTTCCGTTTGCGAGGCACTGACACCCAGTCGCACCAAAGGGATACCGCCGACTACTTTGGGAGGCAGCATGGCGATTTCTTTGCGGGCGAGACTGGCCAAGTCATCGTCGCCGTAAGACTGTGCCGGCTGCAGACCGCGAGTCATATTCCAAATGTGGGTAAACAATGAA
>CAJCHQ010000742.1 GCA_903970295.1 Bryobacterales bacterium | reverse complement strand
ATGCGCGATTTCGAAGAGAAATTGCGCACGCTCGTGGCCAAAGAACTGCCGACGGTGAATATCAATTTCGAGGCTGGCGACATCGTCAATAAAATCATCAATCTTGGCTCGCCGACTCCAGTTCAGGTCGACATTGCTGGTCCTAACTTCGAGCAAGACCAGGAGTACACCGAAAGATTGCTGAAAGAGATGAAAAAAATTTCCTACTTGCGTGACGTAGGCATCGTCCAACCGCTCGATTATCCCACGGTGAGAGTAGATGTCGACCGCATCCGCGCCGGGCAGCTCAACGCGACCGTGCATGAAATCGGGCGCGCACTAGTTGCCGCTACTTATTCCAGTCGCTTTGTCTCACCGATTTATTGGGTTGATTCGAAAAACGGACTGGCATATCAGGTGCAGGTCCAGGTGCCTCAGGGCGACATCAATTCGATTGCCACTCTGGGAGCGGTCAGAGTCAAGGGCGGAGATATTCAAGGACCATACGTGCGCGACCTTGCCTCTGTCCATTATGGGGTCATGCCTGGTGAATACGACCACTACAACATGAAGCGCATGATCAGCATCGCCGCCAATATCGCCGGTGACGACTTGGGTCGGGCGGCAGAATTGACCAATGATGCGATCAAACGTATCGGTGATCCGCCACGCGGCATTACAGTCAATGTCCGTGGTCAGGTGCCGGTCATGAACAACACATTCTTCTCTTTCCAACTAGGCGTTTGTTTTGCGATCGTGGCTATTTTCCTCATGCTTGTCTCGTTTTTTCAGATAGTCAGGCTTTCAGGCATCATCATTTCAGTGGTGCCGACTATTTTGGCCGGCGCCCTCCTCGCTTTGCTGATCAGTCACACGACTCTTAACGTGCAATCGTTTATGGGTGCGATCATGGCAGTCGGTGTTGGCGTTGCCAACTCGATCCTGGTTATAGTCTTTTCCGAAGAAAGGCGCCTGACCGGGATCTCGGCAAAATCGGCGGCCATCACCGGTGCCGCCGCTCGCTTGCGACCGGTTTTGATGACCAGTATCGCCATGATCTCAGGCATGATACCCATGGCCTTGGGCATGAGCGAGGGCGGAGACAGAACGGCTCCTCTGGGGCGCGCTGTTATTGGTGGTCTGCTACTATCAACAACAACCGTGCTTTTGATTCTGCCCTTGATCTACGCGACCGTGCAGCGCAAAGCTGGTAGAAAGGGGGCTTCAGTCTTGCCCAAACGTATTGAAGAGCAGATGCAGCATAACTGATATGGAGAACTCTTGAAGGTGAAAAAAGTGCAGCCCCAAATTGAGCGAATCAGCCTCTTGCTGATCTGCTGTTTGTCACTTTTTTCGTGCAGCACTGCGAATCATGGTGAGACTAAGAAAAGTGAGTCATCTAGTGCTCAGTTAGAAGCTGAGCCGACGATCAAAGTAGTGAAAGTGATCGAAAAGTTCTTGAACGAGAGTATGACCTTACCGGGCGAATTGCGTGCCTATCAAGACGTGCCGATTCACGCCAAAGTAGAAGGTTACATCTCATGGATCGGAGTCGACCGCGGATCTGTTTTGAAAAAAGGCGACAAAATGATCACGATCTTTTGTCCAGAGCTAGTCGAAAAACTGCGCGAAGCCGAAGCTAAAGTCAGTTCGGCTAAAGCCAGTTACAAAAGCAGTACTGCCGCCCTAGATACCGAAATCAGCAAACAGGTAGAATTCCAGGCTAAATTGAATGCCGATAAGTTGACGCACCAGCGCCTGGTTGAGGCTGCAAAAACGCCGGGAGCAATTGCTCAAAATGAGGTAGATGTCGCTTACGAGACAGAGGCGGCCGACAAAGCCAGAGTGGAATCGCAATCTTCGGCGGTGGCAGCTGCGCGTTCGGTTGTGGTGGCTAATAAAGAGAATGTCGCAGCCGCTCAGAATGTCTACAAAGCGATGCAGGCGATGCAATCATATCTCACGATCGAAGCCCCTTTTGATGGTGTGATCACCGAGCGCAACGTGCATACAGGCAGTATCGTTTCGGTCGATTCCGCGCGCCGGGGTTCGCCTCTTGTGCGCATTCAGCAAAAGAATTTGCTTAGGCTGGTTGTGCCCGTTCCGGAAGAAGCGACAGGTGGCATCGAATTCGGCAAAACGATTCCGTTTACGGTGCCGGCATATATCGGCAAAACTTTCAAAGGTACTGTGGCGCGCTTGGGTTTTGCACTAGATAGTGCCACCCGCACCATGCCGGTTGAGCTCAACGCCTGGAATCCAACCGGTGAACTCGAACCAGGCATGTTCGCCACTGTGCAGTGGCCGGCCACCCGTACTTACAAAACGCTTTTCGTGCCATCGGCTGCTGTCGGCACTGACTTGAAAGGTACTTATGTAGTCAAAATAGATAACGGTCGCTCGCAGCGCTTGGCTGCTCGTCGCGGCCAGCCGATGAACGACATGGTCGAAGTCATAGCCGAAGGGCTTCTACCCGGTGACGAGGTGGCTCTGAGAGCAACTGACGAAATTCAAGATGGTACAAAGATCGTGGCAAAATCGGCAGATGAAACTGATATCGAGGCTTCGAAACATGCGACCTCAGCTGGTGGAGAGTGATGAGAAAATATGCTGCAATAATGATGATGATTCTTTTCTGCTTTTCAGGAACTGCATCTTTTGGACAGGCTGTGCGGAATGGATTGGGCGATGCGACAACGATCATCACCCCTGACAAGATTCTGGATTCAACCGGCAATGCCAACGAAATCGGTAACTTCGCCAGCGGTGGCATCGGTCAAGACAGCGGTGCGTTCGTAACTCGCCATTTACGCTCTGGAAATGCATC
>CAJCHQ010000741.1 GCA_903970295.1 Bryobacterales bacterium | reverse complement strand
CTTGCTTGAGTGCTCTGATTGTGGCAGCAAAATGATGGGCGCCTTGATCCGGCAGGTCGTCGCGATTAACCGAAGTCAAAACGACGTGCTTCAATCCCATCTTGCGCGAGGCTTCGGCGACGCGCTCAGGCTCTTCTTCGTCCAGTGGTCCAGGCAGTCCTTTATTGACCGAGCAGAATTTGCATGTGCGCGTGCACAATGAACCCATGAGCAAATATGTGGCGGTACCCCTGGCCCAGCATTCACCCTTGTTCGGGCAGCGACCGCTTTCGCAAATCGTATTTAACTGACCCTCTTTGAGAATCGCTCGTACAGCGCGATTCTCTTCGGTGTTGAGCACAGTTCTGCGCACCCATTCGGGCAGACGCTGAGGCAGTTCTATGTCTATTGCCGCCCCCTCAGTCGGGGTGCTCGTTTCGCTCATCTCAAGCCTCGCTAGCTTTCTCCAGGTATTTTAGGGCATCGTCCTTGGTTTGGCGCGGCTAAGTTACATTTGCGCGTATTTCCAGAATTTCATTTTTTCGGTAAGGTAAAATTGCCGGGTGGTTTCCAAGCTTTCAGGAGTGTCACAGGTGAGTAAAAAGACGCGGGCGACAATCATTGCCGGAAACTGGAAGATGCATAAGACGAGGCATCCAGCCAAAGAGCTGACCGACTCTATCGTCGCCTCCGTGCGCAATGAAAAGGGTTTGCCTGAAGTTGTCTTGTGCCCGCCCTTCACCAGCTTGCAGGAAGTTTGTCAGGCTGTGCACGGCAGCCATGTCCGGGTCGGCGCCCAGAACATGGACTACCGCACACATGGTGCTTTTACCGGCGAAGTTTCGCCGACGATGTTGACCGACCTCGGTGTCAAATACGTCATCCTCGGTCACTCGGAAAGGCGCCAGCTTTTCGCCGAAACCAACACTAATGTCAATCTCAAATTGAAATCAGCGCTCGAACACAAATTGGTGCCGATCGTCTGTGTGGGCGAAACGCTCGACGAGCGTGAATCCGGCTTGACCGATGCCGTGGTCAGACGTCAGGTGGGAGCCGCTCTTGCCGACATTGCCGAGACTGATATCGAGCCCTTGATCGTCGCCTATGAACCGGTCTGGGCGATAGGCACCGGCAAGGTCTGTGAATCGGCTGAAGCCAATCGCGTTTGCCAGTTGATTCGCCATACGATTACCGACTTTTATGAAGGTACGCATGCTACCAAGAAGGATGTGCACGTGGGTGATACCGTACCCGTGCTCTACGGTGGCTCGGTCAAAGCTTCGAACATCGACGATTTGATGCTTTTCGAAGACATTGACGGTGCCCTTGTCGGCGGTGCTGCCTTGACGGCGGAAGACTTCGTGCCCTTGATCATGTCTGCTCAGAAGCGCATTAAGCTTCTATTATCGCGAGTCTGAAGCAGATCGCGGCCTCAACGGTCGGTCACGATTATGCGCCTGTGGCGATGCCTGGCTGGCCGCATGGGCTATAATGGCCGGCCGGATTACTCGGAGAGGTGTCAGAGTGGTCGAATGTGCGGTCCTGGAAAGACCGTCTGCGTCAAAAGCGCAGCGAGGGTTCGAATCCCTCCCTCTCCGTTCTTTGCTCAGGATTTTTGCTGGCCGTATTTCTTTGGAAGCTTGTGATGGACGAACATCTAATTGAAAAACTCAAGGAAATAGAGCGTACTTATCAGGAGCTGGAAGAAAGGCTGGCCGATCCTAAAGTTTTTTCCGATCAGGATGCTTCTAAGCAATTGGGTCGCGCGAAGCGTTCGATCGAACAGACCGTCAAGTCTTATCAGGACTACAGGCAAGTAGAAAAAGACATCGATGATACGCAAGTGATTTTGCGCAGCGAAAATGACAAAGACTCGCGCGAGTTTTTCGAGCAAGAGCTGAACCAATTGCGGGTGCGCCAGCAGGAATTAACCGATCAATTGCGTTTGATGCTTTTGCCCAAAGATCCCAATGACGATAAAGACATTATGGTTGAAATTCGCGCCGGTACTGGCGGCGATGAAGCCTCTATTTTCGCCGGCGATCTGCTCCGGATGTATTTGCGCTTCGCCGATAAAATGCATTGGACCTCGGAGGTCTCGAGTGCCAGCGATGGTGAATTGGGCGGCTATAAAGAGGTGATTGTGAGCATGAAAGGCGACGGTGCTTACAGCAAATTCAAATTCGAGTCCGGAGTGCATCGCGTTCAACGCGTGCCCTTGACTGAAGCCTCAGGACGGGTCCACACCTCGACTGCTACGGTAGCTGTGATGCCTGAAGCCGATGAAATCGATGTGCAACTGGACGAAAAAGATTTAGATATTTCGACGATGCGCTCAGGCGGTGCCGGCGGCCAAAACGTGAACAAAGTGGAAACGGCTGTGCGGATCGTGCACAGACCATCCGGGATCATGGTGGCATGTTCGGAAGAGCGCAGCCAATTGCAGAACAAAGAAAGAGCCAAGCAGATTCTTAGAAACAAGCTTTACAAGCTGAAATTGGAAGAGCAGCAAAAGGCCATCTACGATCAGCGCAAGATGCAGGTGGGGACAGGCGACCGTTCGGAAAAAATTCGGACCTACAATTACAAAGATAATCGACTGACAGACCACCGATTGAATATGAACTTCAGTCTGCAGCAAGTTCTGGAAGGCGAGTTGGATCGCGTGATCGAAGCCAGCATCCTGGATGAACAACAAAGACTGCTGCGCGAGTCGACCGAATTGGTGTAGCTAAATGATTTCGCTGTCCGATTTCAAGCGTAGAATTCGCGATGTCCTGGTCGAAGCCGGCATCAGTGAGTCTGAGGCACGGGCCGAGGTAAACATAATCGTCGAACACGTCTCCAACTTATCAGCCGCTAAGCAAGTTCTGTTCGAAGATGAAGTGCCTGAGCAGTGGTTAGCGGACGTCGAATTGATCGTTGAAAAGCGAGTCGAGCGCATGCCTCTGCAATATATTCTCGAACGCTGCGATTTTATGGGTCTGACCCTGGCAGTCAGCAAAGGAGTTTTCATTCCCAGAGCCGATACAGAGACGGTTGTGGACACGGCCTTGAAGATTGTTTTCGAGCAGAAAATAAAAAAACCGCGCATTGCCGACATCGGATCGGGCAGTGGTGCCATCGCCGTCTGTCTGGCCAAGGCAATTCCCGATGCTCATGTCTATGCCATCGAAATATCGGACACTGCTTTCAAAATCGGTAAACTCAATGCTGAAAATCATGGAGTGGCCGAGCGGGTGGAATTCATTCGGGGCGATTGGCGTGGGGCCTTGCCCAGTGATTTGAATTTGATCGTCTCCAATCCACCTTATATTCCGAGAGCCAAAGCCAAAGACTTGCCACCAGAGGTGGTTGATTATGAACCGCCCCAGGCCTTGTTTGGTGGCGATCGTGATGGACTGGGCCATTACAGAGATTTCGCTCGATTGTTGACTGTGCATTTTACAGATTCGGGCGGCTATGTCTGTATGGAAGTCGGCGATAATCAAGCCGGTGCAGTCGCCCAAATCTTCGAGGACCGGGGCTGGGTGAACGTTAAACAAGCTCTGGATTTGAACAAAAAACCTCGAGTTGTGTCAGCCTGGTCGCCCAAAAAAACCGATGTTAAAAAAACATAAATACTGCTAGAATGATTGAGCTGGGCTTCTTTTCGGTGACGTCCGCGCCTCAGCTGATTTCTAGCCAGAGTTGGCGCCTTTACCGGAGCGCTGCAAATATGAAAGACGGTTTACTCAAGGCGATCTCTGCGGACGGAACAATCCGTGCAGTGATTGCCACCACGACTCATCTTGTTCAGTCCGCTCGCAAGCGACATAACCTATCTTATACAGCCACTGCTGCCCTTGGTCGAGCTTTGACCGGGGGCGTTTTGTTGGCGCCGATCGTGGCCCGTGACGGGCAAGTCATGCTCAAATTTCATGGCAATGGACCACTCGGCAAAGTGTTCGTCGACGCCACTCCACAAGGCACAGTCAGGGGCTACGTCGAGAATCCCGAGTCCGAATTGCCCCTCAATTCACTGGGCAATTTTGACGTGGGCACGGCCGTCGGCACGACCGGCTACCTGCACGTGACCATCGATCACGGCTTTGGCCGCCCGCAATCTTCAACCGTCGAATTAGCCTCGGGCGAAATCGGCGAAGATATCAATCGATATCTCGTCACTTCCGATCAGACGGGTTCTCTGGTCGTCGTTGGTTGTCATCTTAGCCGGCGCGGTGTGGAGGCGGCAGGAGGATTGATTGTGCAGCTTCTACCCGACCACACCGAAGAGACGATCTGCAAAATCGAAAATAACATCACCACTTTCGGCACATTTACATTTCTCATGCGCCGCGGCATGAGCCTCGAATCGATTCTCCACCGCATCCTCAACGGTTTTGACGTGCGCCCCCTGGGCGATGTCCGGCCGCTGTCGTTTCATTGCAAATGCTCAGGCGAGCGCTTCTTGGAAGCACTGAAAGTGCTCGATAAAAAAGATTTGCTCTCGATGGCCGAAGAAGATGGGCAAGCCGAAGGGCGTTGTCATTTTTGCAACGAGTTTTATTACGTGAACAAAGAAAGACTTCTTGACCTGGCCAAGGGCAGTTAAATTCAAGACCTTTCGGGCTGATAATGCGGAAGTGTCTGCTTCTGCCGCCAGTGAAAAAGTAATTAGGCAGCCAGTCAAAGCGATGCGACCAAACTCCGCATCCGACGAAAAGTGCCCACCTCCGCGAGGGAAGGGGCAATAGTCGAGGCAAGAGGCTGCGCCTATGCGCTAGACCGCTCTCTGTATTTTTCCGGCTTTAATGCAGCTGGTGCAAACTTTCATGCGCTTGACGGCATTTTTGACAATTGCCCGCACCGGTTGCAGATTGGGCAGCCAGCGCCGCTTATCATGAGCGTTCCAGTGAGACCGCAAGAAGGTGTAGCTATAGCCGGTTCTCGGTCCCTTGCCACAAAGATCACATCGTTTAGCCATATCCAAATTCCCTGAACGAAAATCAGCCAGTCTACTGCCCTGGCGACCTCTTTCAGCTGTCAAAATATTCTCAGACGCTGTCAGGAGATCGTAGCTGCCCTGGGAAACACAAGTATTTGCCAGGTGGGCAGCAGGCAAAGCGTGAATTTTAGCATAGAGATTCTTTGAACGTGGAAAGATTAGATAGGATTGCTAGGTCGCAGGCAAGGAAGATTTACACTTTTTTGTTTCGCCATACCCGGCGAGTAACGTGGTAGTCTGTTTTTGGGGGAGCAGATTTGACTGACTGTTGTCAGCTGTCAAGACAGTGATGCCTGAATAGATTCCTGCCCAGCCGGTATTGATTTGGGTGTTGTTGCATCAGTTGGTTCAAAATCACTTCTATTACAGACCGAATCATGGTACTAATTCCTAGCCGGCGGTCATTTGAAGTTGGCTAAAGCCCTTATGAGGAGCTGTGAAAGCAGAGTAGGAAATTAAGGATGGCACTCGTAAATTACGCGGCGAGAGAGATCAACTGCAAAATCGTTTACTACGGCACTGGGCTTGGTGGCAAAACCACTAATCTCAAATATATCCATAGCCAGTTAGCGCC
>CAJCHQ010000740.1 GCA_903970295.1 Bryobacterales bacterium | reverse complement strand
TTGCCCAGAAACTGGCGGTGGTATTTCATATTTGATACCATTCGGTGTACCTATTGTAGTTCTAGATAGGTGCACGCGGTCTCTTAGAAACCTTTGCCTTGAATTCCAGCAAAGTGGACGCGTTATTTGACGACCGGCGTCGATGTTTGCGGAAATGGGGCATAATGCTGTTCACTGGGTGCAAGATTGATTCATGGCTGAAGTAAAGAAGTTTTCCGATACCCTTGTCCTTTTGCTCACTGGCACTGGTGCAGTCGAACAGCCGAAGGTCGAAGAGGCGCTAATCAGCGCTAAGAGTTTGAACTGCTCGCTCGAACGAGCGCTGGTCATGCTTGGACACGCCTCGGAAAATTCGCTGAAGTCGATCATGGATGCTCAGCACATGGTCAAGGACGGCAAAATCACTCTCGAGATGGCAGTCAAAGCCCTGCGTTTCGCCAAGCAGAATAATCTCGATCTGGACGAAGCGATTAATGTGCTCACGTCCGTGCACAAAAAGACTGCTGTAGTTTCGACTATCACAAATGACTTCACTCAATTGCTTCTGGATTCGCAAATGATCAACCGCGAGCAATTAGGACGAGCGTTGCTTCGCTCCCAGGAAAGCGGCATGACGATTGGGCGGATTCTTGTCCTCAATCGCGATCTTTCCAGTTGGATGATGGCTTCGGCACTGCATGCGCAGCTTCTGGTCAGGGATCAGAAGATCAGCAAAGAAGATGCTATCAACGGATTGCAGGCTGTGGGCAGGCGACGCATCACGATCGAGCAGGCACTGTTCGAACTGGGACTCTACAGAGAGACCGCCGGGCAAACGATTCGCATTGGCGAACTCTTCCAAATGGCAGGATTTATGGGCGAGTCAGACACACTCGAGTGTTTGGAAATCGAACTCGTCAAAGAAAAGCAATTCGGACAAATTCTCTTAGAGCAGGGACATGCCACGCATTCTTTGCTGGAAGCAGCAATCTATTTGCAGGATATGGTTTCCAATGACACGATTCGTGCCTACCAGGCAGCAGAAGCACTGCGCTCGGTGCGCATGAAAGAGGTCTCGGTTTACCAGGCTGTGGCTGAGTTGCAACCGCCGCCGCAACTAACTCCTGCGGTTTTACCTTTCTGTGAATTGATTTCTCAATCGGGCATAGCAATGGCTGATAACATCAACTCGGCTGTAGACAATGTCGAAGAAAGTTCGGTCAAAGCCGGCAAGAAACTGCTGGCCGCTGGTCTCGTGAACGAGGTCACTTTATACACGGCCCTCAGGACGTACTCGTTGTTGCGCGAGGGTTATGTCTCGAACGAGAATTCAGTCAATATTTTGCAGTACTGCCAGAAGAACAATTTGAGCGTTGATGAAGCCCTGGTCAAACTGGGCATGAATATTCCTTCGCGCATGCAGTGGCTCTGGACCTAAAAAAGCGGCTCTGCGCATACGCACCGCCAAGGAACAGGCGGGCAAGCCCGAGTGCCTTTAGCAAATCGCTGGCATGGTTCGACTAGGAGAAGGTCGAAGTCAGTTGTGGTGCTGCCGGCTTGGTTTCTTTCTTTTTCAAGCTATCTGCAATGTGAGTTTCTAAGCCGCCTTCCATCAGGCTGCGTACATCTTGCATGAAACGGGCGGCCGGCGCACCGTCAATCATGCGATGGTCGAAGTTGAGAGTGATCGTCATCATCGGGCGCACTTCTACCTTGCCGTCACGCACGACTGGACGGTATTCGACTTCACCGACGCCAAATGTAGATGTGCTCACGCAAGGCGGGATAATCGCTTTGACTCCGAATTTGCCGAGCGAGCTCAAGCCGAAAGTAGCGCCCATGTGACGCAGGCGGAACGAGGGAAAGCGTTGTCCGACCCAGAGTACTGCCTGGCGGAAAAGCCAAGGCATTTTGTTGAACCAATCTTGGGTGGACAGTTGCTTCACTTCGCTCATTTCCTGTTCGCTGTAATTTTTCAGCTCTTCAGAAATTTGCTCGAGAGGTTTGCTGTCCGGTGCATCGATGGCACCAAAGAAGACTGCTGGCTGAGAGCCGACGAAGCGCTCGACCGTGAAGCCGGCGACAATATCGTGCAAAATCGCCCGTTTACCGAAGGGTAAAGCGGCTGTACGGCTGTCTGGGTGGGAGCGTTGGGCAATGCCAATCGCCTTCAACAAGATGGCAGTGACCGTGATTCTGCGCCCGAGCTGCTTGAATTGACCTCGCAGGCTTTCAGCCCAGGTCATGTCTATGTCCATGAACATGTAGGTGGGCACGGAGCCCTTCGCGATCACCGTGATCATGTCCAGCACGTTCCAGCGGGCACGGTGCTCTTCAGTGACTGAGAATGGGGGAATCGAGTTTTTTTCTTCCATGTTTTTCAGCGCTGCTCTAGTGTAAAACTTTAACCAAATCGAAAGACTTCTAAAACCATTATAGGATGCCAACGGGATATGCGTTACTTTACACGCTCTTTCTCTTCCTCGTGACAATAAGTGAATCAACGTTATGGGGACTTAAGGACCCCTTCATGAGTGACAAACTGTCAGTGGTGCCTGTTCTCTGCAATCAACTCAATGAACTCCTCCATTAAATCATTCAAGTGGCCCCAACCAGTGATAAACCTGCGGTCTGGCTGAGCCCGGAGTGATGACGCAATTTGTCCGAAAAATAGCCCGGGACGAGCAGGTTTTTTGCAACATTT
>CAJCHQ010000739.1 GCA_903970295.1 Bryobacterales bacterium | reverse complement strand
CGGCGAATACGACGCGCTGCTCGTCAGAAGTCGAACCAAAGTTACTGCAGATGTAATCAGAGCCGGCACCAAGTTGAAAGTGATCGGACGCGCTGGAGTGGGCGTCGATAACATAGATGTACCGATTGCCACCGAATGTGGTGCACTGGTCATTAATTCGCCGGAGGGCAATACGGCCAGCGCAGCCGAGCACACCGTCGCTCTCATGCTTTCATTGTCGCGAATGATCCCAGCCGCCGACCTATCATTGAAAGCCGGCAAATGGGAACGCAATAAATTCATCGGCTCAGAACTCTTCAACAAAACTCTGGGTGTGATTGGTTTGGGCAAAGTTGGTGGACGTGTCGCTCAAACGGCTCAAGCACTGGGCATGAAAGTGATTGTCCATGATCCTTTGATCAGTGCTGAGCGAGCCCAACAACTAAATATGACCTCGGTTGCTCTCGAGGAGATTTGGCGCAATGCAGATTACATCTGCGTCCACACACCCAAAACGCGCGAAACGACCAATTTGATTTCGGGTGCCGTGTTGTCACGAGTGAAACCAGGCGTGCGCATCATCAACACCTCTAGAGGCGGCGTCATCGACGAGGCAGCGCTGGCTAAGGCAATCAAAGACGGTCGCGTCGCTGGAGCCGCACTCGACGTTTTCGAAAGCGAGCCACCCGGCCAATCGCCATTATTCGAGTGCGGTGATAAGGTGGTCCTCACTCCTCACTTGGGCGCTTCGACCGTCGAAGCCCAATTCAATGTAGCTATAGATCTAGCTGAGCAAATGCGCGATTATCTCACCCAGGGACTGACCAAGAGCCCTGTCAATCTGCCGTTCATGCGCCCGGACATTCTCAAATCGCTAGGTCGATATCTCTGGCTGGCTGAAGCGATGGGTACGATCGTCGGCGAATTGGCAGACGGCACACTGCGCGAAGTCGAGGTGATCTGCTCAGGAGAGCTGGCCAGCAAAGACGTGGCACCACTGGTAGTAGCAGCGTTGAAAGGTGTGCTGGCCGGACGCATGCTCAACGTCACTTTTGTCAACGCGCATTTGATCGCCCGCAACAACGGTATTCAAGTGCGGGAAAGCAAGTTCAAAGATCAGAGTCAATACCGCAGCGAACTCTCGGTGATTCTGGCGACAGACTCCGGAGTCATGCCTATCTCAGGGACCGTCCTCGCACACGATGAGGCGATCATCACGACAATCAACAGTCATCCGATCAATTTGACGCCGGCCCGCTACATGCTATTCACGACCCATAAAGACCAACCGGGTATGGTGGCAAAAGTGGCCGGCGCGCTCGGCAAGCATGACGTCAACATCAGCACCATGGGTGTAGGCCGTCGCGGCGTGCGTGAAGACGCCGTCATGGTCATGACCCTGGATGATGCAGTTCCGGAAGAATTGGTCAAAGAACTGACCAATTTGGATGGCATCCACATGGCTCGCTTCGTCTCCCTTTCGGCAATCTCACCGCAATCTACCAGCAAGTAAACAGCGGATCGAGCAATGAACATGCGAACCTTGAACAAATTCGCGCTGATGATTTTGGCTGTTGGTGTTCTCGTCCTCGATCTTATGCAACCAGGCCTGGCCGATCCCACAACGATGGGAGATTCGCCCATTCGCATGCCGGGATTCGGGGCGTCGGCTCAAAGAGTACCGACGAAAGAAACGTCTCTCGAAGACTTTTTTCCGAAGACGGATCTGCCTTACATGATCGCTTCGCCAATCGATCTCAAAGGTTTGACAATTGGCGGTCTCAGTCCAAAATTCGTGCCCTCGCTGGGGCAAAATCTGTTCGTCGTAGTCGATAACACTGATTTCTCGACGATGTCTGATGTATATAAAGACAATCGGCTCAAGGGAAAAAGCAGTTTTGTCACCGTCGACAGTGTCATTCATCCTTATTTTTCTTTGCAAAACTCGATTATGGCAGAGGTCGTCAAAGAAAAAATCTATCCCGAATTGGGACCAATGCTTTCAGCCATGCTGAAAGTCTGTGTCCAGGACTACAAAAGCACTGAAGATGCCGAAGTGAAAGAAGATATTCAGAAGAATATGGCCTTTCTCATCGTCGCCTTGAAGTTACTTGATCCTGACCTGGTTGTGCCGACGCTCGGCACAGCTAATCGCTTAGCCGAAGCCGAGTTGAAGAATATCAGCTCGGGACGCCTGGCCACTTCTGTGATCTTCGACTATAAAGAAGATTTCGCCGCCTACAGACCATTCGGCTGGTACGCCAACGATCGCACCCTGCAAAAGTTTTATCGCTGTCGCCAGTGGTTATCGCGGATGAATTTTCCGCTGACTGAGAGTGACATGAGTGCTAGTTCCGACCCTGACAGCAGCACGAAATTTCAACAGTCAGTGCTTTTGTTTCGCAGTCTCGATAAAGCCACCATAAACGGTGCGCCGGCCCTGCAAACCTGGGACCGTTTATACCGTCTCTGGAATATTCTAGGGGCCCGGGACAACAAAAAAGAACAACACCCATTGCTGCCGAACGAGTACAAAAAAGTATTCACGGCCACACAACAGCCGCTGGACAAAATGTTGCAGGGGCTATCGGAGCCTTTTTTCCGCACCAAATTGTTGCTCACTATTCGGCGCAACAAACCCGTGGAATTAAATCCAACCTCGATTCTAAAAATGGGCGAAAAGAATCAACTGTCGGCCGAAGCCACAGTCTTTCGCTTTATGCCTCTGGTCGATGAAAACGAATTGCCGTGGTTATGCTCTCTCGCCCACGATGTGAACGAGGAGCAGGGATCGGTCGAAGCGACGCCCTTTGCTTTGCTCGAGCTTTATGGACGTGGTTCGGTGCTGGCTACAAACATACTTGCGGAGAATTGCTGGCGTCTCGATAACAAGCTTTTCAACAAACTGCCAGCTCTTCTGGAGGCAACATCTCGTAAGCGCGCTCTCAGTAACAGCAAGGATCCTGAGGGAAGTACAGACGGACGCTGGAATGTGCTCAGTCACTATTTCAAATCTCAAATCGATTCGGCGCAAACTCCTTTAAAGACTGATTTATGGATGCGCAGGAGGCTCGAAAGCGCTTTTGCTGCCTGGGTAGACAGCAATCTGGCCAGTATGAGCACACAGCCCTTGCCGGCTGTGATTCCTCAAGACATGCCACCATCTGCCCCCAGCGGCACTACGTTGACACGACGTTCGTCGGGCGCCGCAGCGGCTACAACTATGGTGGCTTCCCTTTCAGGAACAACCAGAGTGCCGTCGCAGTTTGCTCCGATCGGGCAATTGCCTTTGGCGAAAAGTGGCAGTTCTTCGACCAATGTAGCGGCTGCCTCAACGCAGTCAGCCCCTGCACCTACCGCCACCGCCTCTGGTGCCAGCAATCAGCTACGAGACCCGAACACCACGATTCGCCCGGCGGTCGCCCAGTATCTGGAACCGGCACCAACGATGTACAAATCGATCCGTACATCCATGCAGCAAGCAATAGACGAATTAAACGCTCTGGATTGTTTTCCGGCCAAGTACAAACAACCGTGCCAGGAACTGGTCGATTTGTGCCAACGATTTGAATCAATCGCCCTGAGGGAGATAAACAGTCTCTACGCTTCACCGGCGGACGCCAGGTTTCTAGGCAACATCGACCAGGTACTGGATAAAATCTCATCGCCGGTTGCAGGCACGCTTCATCTGGACAGCAACGAAGTTGTAGACAGATCGGGGCACTACGTCGGTGGCACAAATCTGTGCCTTGGTCGACCGGGAGAGTTGTTCATTTTACTGCGCACCATTCGTGGTTCGACCCTCTGCCGTGGCGCTCAGTATACGTACTACGAAGTGCCCGGTGGTCCGATGAAACCAGAGAGCTGGGCACGCAAACTGGATCTGGGCTTGGTCCGGGCACCACTATGGGCGGCTAATTTCGACATTATCCAGCCAAACGAGCACAGTTCTGCACCAGAAAAGCCAGCCACGCCCCAGACGAATTAATGCAGACTGCCAGTGGCTAAAACGGACCGATAATTACAATGCATTTGTTAAGGAATCACTGATCGTGAGCGCCTTTTCATGAGATGAGTTATCGGCAATTACGACCTCGCGCGACAAATCTCATCAAACTTCTCAATCTGACCAGAGCCGGCTCATTGCCTGATAAACATCCGGCAGCATGACAACCCGAGCCATTCTCCGATAATTTAACTAAGCGATAGCGCCAAAATATACCTTGCGGTTATTACGAAAGCCTATGGGAATCATCCCACTTGCAAAGGACATCCTTCACATCAATAATAGGCGCATTCCGCACCCCTCTCTCTCGTAGGCAGCAAGCGCATGTCAGATTCGGACAATCAGAACGCAGCTAGCAGTCAGACTCACTTCGCCGCAGACCAAGAATTTAAGAGACAGATTGCCAATCCAATGATCACCGCCCAACCCTACCAAAACCCTGCCGTCGGTCCAGTGACAAGCTGGGAAAATCACAATTACGCTCACCACGGTGGTTCTTCTGACAGCACGAATTATTCGCGCATGGCGTTGCAATATCTTGAACAGGGCCGATGCGAAGAAGCTGAAAGACTTTTTCTGCTCGCACTTCAAGTGGCCGAAAGCGCCAGCGGTCAAGACGTGACGCAGGTCGAGCGCAATCTCGAAGAATTGGCATGGTTCTACTGCAATCGCAGCAAATTTATCGAAGCCGAGCCATTAGTTGAGCGTCTGGTTGAGTATCGTTCACGCAGACTGCCTCCAGACGACACTATTTTCATTCGCACAATCGACCAATTGGCGAACATCTACGAAAACGTCGGCAAACCACAACAGTGCGAATCGATCTACAAATTTCTCGTTCGCCTGCAAGAAGAAAATCTCGGCTCCGAGAACATGGTTCTAGTCTTCACTCTCAAACGCCTGGCCGATTGTTATTATCGCCAGCAAGATTATGCTGCAGCAGAGCCCATTCTTCTGCGCGCATTGACTATAGAAGAAAGACACTTTGGAGCGTACGCTGTTGAAGTGAGCAGCACACTGCAAGACCTGGCAATGGTCTATCAAGCCCAGAATCGCCTAGATTTAGCAGCGTTCGTTTTGACACGGCAAATGCGCATTCTGGAAGAAATTCACGGACCGGATGGTTTGAGCGTTGCCAGTGCATTGCTGAAATTGGCGGAACTCTACACAAAAATGAACCGCTCGGAAGACGGTGAGGACTTTTATCGTCGAGTGCTCGGCATTTACGAGAAAGTTTATGGCAAAAATACAGCAACCGTAAACGCATTGGCAAGAAAGCTGACGGGACTGTATCCGCCGCCACAACCCCATAAACCGCTCGAACAACCGCACTGGAAGCAACAGTCAAATACGAATCCGGATTTGAATTGGCCGGCTGCGCAAAAAGCGATTGCCAAACCAACTATCTCAGCCGTTGTTTCCGTACACCAGCAACAACTACAACAGCAACAACAACAGCAGCAACAAGTACAGGTCGGACGTTAACTTCCAGGTCGAACGCGTTTAGCTAATTGCCAACCACCGCTTCGCTTACCTCGGCATGCATCTTCGATGCCGGTTGCGCGAGAGCACCGAGGCTGACGTGTTCGATGACTTTTTTGCCGCTGGCAGGAACGTCACAAGGAACAGAAATTTGACCTTCGCTAATGGCTTCGTTCGTGGCACCGGATATGGTGTATTTGACGGTCATATTTTTAATCGATTGATCGTTGCTATTAGTCACTTCCATATCGACGAAGGCAGTGCCTGCCTCCATTTTCGGATGCTGCAACTGCAAGCTGATATTCTTTGCCGCGGCTAATTTCGGATACGCCATGACAAAAAGCGCCAATTGCCAAATTCCGACAATCACACCAACAACGAAGATTAGCGACAAAAGCACCACGGGAAATTTCTTGTACGCAGGTGTGGAAATTTCTCGTGCTTGATTTTCTAAAAAATTGGTTTTCAATGGTCCTTCGCTAGTCATAGGCATTCTCTTTCGATTCCTTTGTCGATCTTTTGCCGGTCTTTTGTCGATCTTTTGTCGATCTTTTGTCGATCTTTTCTTGATCTTATCTTCGCTCTTTTACT
Source organism: Bryobacterales bacterium (assembly GCA_903970295.1). Next base: position 2,010 of record CAJCHQ010000739.1, on the reverse strand, counting down.
GGTCTTTTATTGTTCTTTTACTGTTCTTCAATTCGATTTTCATTCGTCTTCGTCAGAAGCCGCTTGCACCTTATTTCTGGCCGGAGTGAAATTGGCTCGGCGTAGATAACCATTCATAAAGTCCAGACGCAACTTGCCATCATTATCTTGATAATACTGTCTGAGAATCTGTTCGAATTTCCAACCATTGGAGGCCAGCATTCGGGCTCCGTGTTGGCTCAAACCGCGCACGCCATTGCCGGGACCGCGATAGGTGAAAAGCCAACTTCTGCCGTCGCCACTCTGGCTGACATCAAGGATTCCAGCCGTCGAAAAATTGAGGCGCCGAGCCAATTCTATGCCGTAGACTTCCTTCGTCGTTTTCTTACCCATGACTTGAATGTCGTGCGCATTCATATTTGCGTCCCAGCGCTTGACCGTAACACCGATGATGCCAGTCACACCAGTCAGTTTTTCCAGAGTTGATGTCGGCACCGAAGTGCGGCGAATATTGAGATTTTCCTCACTATCACCGACCCAGGCTCGATAGAAACCGGCTTTCACACGGTCGCGGTCTTTGAGAACAATGCCCTGGGTCTGACCGATCGCTACATTCGTCGTCGCCGCTTCCGCCGCTCTTCCTTTGTAGGCCTGATCTCTGACGTCCGGCACGAGGTCATAGCCTTCGCTCTTGTACCACTTGGAGGCAGGGCCCAGATGAGCATAGGCGTAGCTTCTGGCCGCTACTGCTTGAGCTTTTAGGGCTTCTAAGGGCCAACCGGAAGGCATTTCTGACGGCACCACACCCATGAGATAGTTTTCCAGGTCGAGAAAATTTATGACTGTAATTCGCCCACCCAGGGGAACGATCTCCAGAGTGCCTCGATACCAGCGGTTCTGAGCCCAAACCTGGTAGTCGCGAGAAGAAATCTGAGTGCGCTTGTCGAGCGGCAAGGCAATGCTCGCTCCGGTTGAATATTCAGTCAGCCGTCCAGGCGTAATTGTGTAGACGACACCTGCCTTCAGGGAAAAAATCGGTACATTATCGACAAAAACCGCACCCGGCTGCCAGACAGCAAAGTGAGCAGCGGGGACCTTTGTGGCAATGCCGATGCGCACTGGATAGATCATATTGGGCGGATAGGGAAAACAGTCGACCGCGTTGGGCGACCTGGCAGTTGGAACCAAGGGCGCCGTTCCCATCGCTTTCAAAGTGCCTTTCAGAGGCGCCTTCTTGGCCTCTACGTCCTGACAGATGCCAAGCAAGGACGCGCTCACAAGAAACACGGCAGCGGCGAACCAGAGCCCCAACGGATGTACTATAAAAGAATATGCTTTAGCGATCGACAAAACTAAAAGCCCTGTGGGTGAGCCGATTTTTACGCTTCTAGCCACTAAATCGCTTAGCAAACTAAGAAGTCACCATTGAACAGTTTAGCGTCGATGATACTATGGAGGTCAATTTGAGAAGGCGCGTCACATAAAAGATGAAAAAGCTACTCATCGTTGACGACGAAGTTGATATCGCAAACTCCATTCAATATGTTTTGAATCAGGAAGGTTTTTCCACCCTGCTGGCTCATGACGGGATGAAAGCGATTCAGCTGATCGAAGCAGAAAAGCCCGATCTGATCATTCTTGACTTGATGATGCCCGGGTTGGATGGCTATGAGGTTTGCCGGCGAGTGCGCTCGGCTGACCGAAAAACACCGATTTTGATGCTCACTGCCCGCACTTCGGAAATCGACACCGTAGTTGGACTGGAACTCGGCGCCAATGACTACATCTCAAAGCCTGTACGCTTGCGAGAGCTCGTTGCCCGGGTCAAAGCCCATCTTAGGGAAAGCCCGAGCAGCCAGGCGCAGGCGCGCGGTATTAAACTCGGCAATCTGGCCATCGATATAGAAAGCCGCACCGTCATGGTCGGCAACACGCAAATCGATCTCACTTTCAAAGAATTCGAACTGCTAGCCGCTATGGCCAAGCATCCAAACCGAGTGTTCACCCGCGACCAACTCTTCGCTCAAGTCT
>CAJCHQ010000738.1 GCA_903970295.1 Bryobacterales bacterium | reverse complement strand
CAGCAGCGCTTTTCTTATCGCTCTTCTTTCACGTTCTGAATGGATTTGTGCAAGCCCGCCAGTCCATCAACGGTCTTCCCGATCCAAATGCCAAGGCCTCTGTTCATTGGCCAAGCGCAGAAGGTGTAATTGAAAAACTCGATGTAGTGGAAGCGCACGCGCTGCACAATTATTTCCAGCCGACCCCCACTTATGTATTCAGCGTTGCCGGCACTAAGTACAGGGGAACCACCGTCTACTTTTCTGGCCCGCGTTGCTTAGATTCTCTCGATGCTCAGATCTATTTGAACAGATATCATATTGGTCAGACGGTGCGGGTTTTTTATGACCCGAAAGACCCGTCGAAGTGCTGTCTGCAGACAGGTCAGAAGCAGCTTTAGCTATGCAAGTGCTGCTTTTTAGAGAAAGTTACACCAGCCTATTTGCTTTTTTCGCCAAATTCTCGGATGATTCCCAGCGCCTTCTCTTCATGTTTCACATCGACCACCGCGCCTGCCAACTTGTCGACCACACGACAGTGCGGCTTGAGTTTTTTGAATTCCTTTATGCTCTCGGCGCTTAGATTATTGCAATCCGCTATTTGCAGTAATGCCAGGTTGGGCAACTTTGCTAATAGAAGCAAGCCTTTGTCTGTGATCTGGCTGTCCGCGACATTCAAATCAGTTAGTTGCTTCATGTACAGAAGCGACCGGATATCAGAGTCTGTGATACCCGTGTGCTTCACGCTTAATTGAATTAGTGGAAGATCTTTCAATGCGGGCAAAGCTTTAGCTGCCTGAGTGCCGTCCAGAAAAAGTTTTGCGAGACGCTTGAGATTGCGCAGATTTGAAAGAGCTTGTGCGGAGAGGGCGCCCTGATAATTGAGGTCGAGTAGTCGAAGATCCGTTCGCCGAGTGATCAGGCTCAAGGCGGCGTCATTTAGATAATCGCCTTCGAGGACGAGGATTTGAAGCTTAGGTAGCTCTCCTAAAATGCTCAAGGCTTGAAATGATAGCGGCGTATGATTGAATGTCAATGAAATCAAGGGTAGATGGATTATGTGTCTGAGAGAAAGGTCGTTAAACCCAGAACAATCTTCGAAACGAAGATCTGTGATTCGCCTGGCTCTCTCTAGAGGTTGCAAACCGTCAGAGCTGAAAACCTTCGATTTTATATCTAAGATTGTTGCTTGAGGGTTCGCCGCGAGCCATTTCTTGAGCCAGATGTCCGCGGTGATATCACCGTCTGAAAGATCGAGAATACTATCCTCGTGAGACTGAATTGTATTTTGAACTGAAGAATTGCTTGGTGTTGGTGGATCAGGCATAAACATTTGCACCGCAGCAGCGATGATACACAGAACAACAACCGGCACGAGACCTAGCAGTGCAAATTTTAGCCAACGCTTTGGTGCGCTTGATCTGAGTTTTTCGGGGGTGCGATCTATTGATGATTTCGAGACTGCAGCATTGGCAAGTGCTTGCTTGACTCCAGCCATCGAGTTATATCTTTGCTCAGGCTCTTTAGACAGTAATTTTGCAATGCAAAGTTCGAGCTCTGTGCTTGCTTCCAGTTTTCCCAGGCTGGCTTCTTTCAGTGTTGGAGCAGAATCTTGCAAATGTTGCACGATCACACCGATGGCCGAATCGGCAACGAACGGTGGGGTACCCGTGAGGGCTTCAAACAGAAGACAACCAAGCGAGTATTGATCTGTCGACTCGGTTATTGCCTTGGCTTGAGCCTGTTCGGGACTCATGTAGGTGGGACTGCCAAATATCTCACCGGTCTTGGTTGCTGACAGGATCGCGGAATCCATCACCTTGGCGATACCGAAATCAACTATTTTTACCGTTTCTGACCCATCTTCGAGCTTACTCACAATTACATTACTTGGCTTCAAATCTCGATGAATTACGCCTTTGGAGTGAGCATAAGTAAGCGCGTCACAGATCATGCAACCGATCGCGATTACTCGCTTGACTGGCAGCATGCCTGCATACTTAATCAGTTGTTCGAGCGAAATACCGTCGATATAATCCATCACCAGGTAAGGCACGCCATCGCCCATGGTGCTAAATGTAAGCAGTCTGACCAGATTCGGATGATCTAATTTCGCAATCGCTTGTGCTTCGCGCTGGAAACGCTGCATACTCGATAAATCATTGCAGCGCTCCGCCGAAAGCAATTTCACAGCTACCAGGCGGTTGGTTGCCTGATCGCGGCATTGATAAACGCATCCCATGCCGCCTGCGCCCAAAACCTTCAGCACTTCGTACTGATCTGCTATCAGGACTCCCGGCTGAAACGCAGTGACCGGCACGACGTTGCCGACTGGGTTGCCGGCGACGGTTTTGATATCATCGACTATCAGCGGTGGCTGACCTTCGAGCGGTTTATTTTGTAGTTTTTTCTTTGCATCCATTAGTAAATGGGCCTGGTTATTTCTCATGTGCCCCAGATCGCTGTGGGCTAGTCGGGACAACCAATGGAAAGATGCTATATCATACCGATAGCGTCTGCTGCATCCAAAAAAAACGGGGCGATTTATTCATCTGTTCTTTCGAGGTTTGAGTATGAGCGAAAGTCTTGCGAATATAGAAGCCCTGATGAACATCTGCGTTAACGGCATGGAGATTATGGGACTTGCCGGCGGTGGTTCCATGCTACTAACTTGCTTCATTCCGCACGCCTGTGGATTGCCAGGTTATACGCTCAAGATTTTGAGCGCTTCGATTGCCATGATTGTTGCTGGTCTGGCCATGCCTAACATCGTAAATTCGCTGGCGAGTTATGGTGATGCCGGCATCATAGCTGGACTATTGCTCTGTGTAGTCGGAATAATAGCGGTCGTGGGAGTCGGGGTCGTCTATTATTTTTTGCCGTCGATCATCGCTTTTTCGCGCGATAAGGAAAGCAAGCGAAAGATTATGCTGCTCAACTTCTTGATAGTCGTGCCGTTCAATTGGATTGCTGCTTACATTTGGGCTTGTCTTCCAGAAAAAACCGTGCCCGCGTCACCGACTTTGGATTGAATGCGATTTCACAGCGCGCACTAGAGCGATTTTTCTCAAGATGATTTGAGGTCGAAACGATCGAGATTCATGACTTTGGTCCAGGCGTTGACGAAGTCATGCACGAACTTCTCTTGCGCGTCGTCGGAAGCATAGACTTCCGCCACGGCACGCAACTCCGAGCTCGAGCCAAAAATCAAATCAACAGGAGACGACTTCCATTTCAGCTTCTCTGTTTTTCGATCGTGTCCTTCATAGATATCATCAGAGGATTTGGACCATTTAGTCGACATGTCTAACAGATTGACAAAGAAATCATTGCTTAAAGTTCCAGGTCTTTCGGTCAGCACACCGAGTTGAGAGTGCCCCTCATTCGCGTCTAATGCTCTCATACCGCCGACTAATACTGTCATTTCGGGCACCGTCAGGGTCAGTAGAGATGCGCGTTCGACTAACATTTCCGCGGGCGATTTTTCGTTGCCTTTGGCGAAGTAGTTTCGGAATCCGTCAGCGGTCGGTTCAAGTACGGCAAATGATGCCACATCCGTCTGATCTTGAGAAGCATCTGTGCGTCCTGGCGAGAAAGGCACGTTCACGTCAAAGCCCGCCTTCTTCGCTGCTTTCTCGATGGCGGCGTTGCCACCAAGCACAATTAGATCGGCCAACGATACTTTCTTTCCGTCAGTATGTTCGCTGTTGAACTGACTTTGAACACTCTGCAGACTTTTCAGCACTTTAGCGAGTTCTTCGGGATCATTTACTGCCCAGTCTTTCTCTGGAATAAGAGAAAGACGCGCACCGTTTGCACCACCACGTTTATCAGTACCACGGAATGATGCGGCTGATGCCCAGGCAGTTCTGATCAGCTCAGAATCTGACAATCCTGATGCGAGAATCTTGGACTTGAGCTGTGAAACATCCGTTCCGTCTATCAACTTGTAGTCGACAACAGGAACTGGGTCCTGCCAGATAAGCACTTCTTTTGGCACTTCCGAACCCAGATATCGCGCACGTGGACCCATATCCCGGTGTGTCAGTTTGAACCAGGCTTTGGCGAATGCGAGCTTGAACTCCTCCGGATTTTCCTGGAAACGTCTGGCGATCTTGCTGTAGGCGGGGTCGAATTTTACAGCGAGATCCGTTGTAAACATCATTGGCGGATGTCTCTTTGTCGGATCGTGAGCATCGGGAACAAGGTTCGCTGCTGCTTTATCTTTGGGCTCCCACTGAATCGCTCCAGCGGGGCTTTTTGTTTGCACCCAGTCGAAACTGAACAGGTTATTTAAGTAATCCATGGTGAAATTGATGGGATGAGCCGACCATGTACCTTCCAGACCGCTGCTGATGGCGTCAGCACCCTTGCCGGTTCCGTATTTGTTTGCCCAACCAAACCCTTGTTGCTCGATCGACGCACCAGCAGGTGCAGGACCAACATTCGCAGGTGGTGCAGCCCCATGAGCCTTGCCGAAAGTGTGCCCGCCGGCGATTAATGCCACAGTTTCTTCGTCGTCCATTGCCATGCGACCGAAGGCTTCGCGAGTATCCCTCGCTGCCGCCATTATGTCTGGGTTGCCGTTTGGCCCTTCCGGATTGACATAAATCAGTCCCATTTGCGTTGCCGCCAGCGGCTTTTCTAGTTTGCCGCTTTGATCGCGATTGTCCGACAGCAACTTCTTTCCAGATCCCCAATAGATCAAATCCGGTTCCCAATCGTCGGTTCTGCCGCCGCCATAGCCAAAGGTTTTGAAGCCCATTGATTCAAGAGCCACATTGCCAGTGAGGACCATTAGGTCGCCCCAGGATATTTTGCGACCATACTTTTTCTTGACTGGCCACAATAATCTACGAGCCTTGTCGAGGCTGACATTGTCCGGCCAACTGTTGAGAGGTTCGAATCGCTGTTGTGCACCGCTGGCGCCACCACGACCATCAGCGATGCGATATGTGCCTGCGCCGTGCCAGGCCATGCGAATGAAAAATGGTGCGTACGTGCCGTAATCAGCCGGCCACCAGTCTTGCGATGTCTTCATTTCGGCTGCTATATCTTTTTTCACCGCTTCCAGGTCGAGACTTTCGAATTCTTTGGCGTAGTTGAAGTTTTTGTCCAGAGGATTTGACTCAGCATCATGCTGACGCAATGGCGAAAGATCCAATCTATCTGGCCACCAGAATTGATTTGGTCGCGGAGTGCCGTCAGCCCAAGCCGGAATCGTCTGTGCCGTCATCGACAGGAGGGTGGCCTGAATAATCAACACTCTCGTCTTTCGTTTAATCATTTGGTCAATCCTTTATTTGTAACTTAATGGGCTGGTTTTTGTTGAATGCATTTGTACGTTCCAATAAGCCCGACTGCGTGCAGCGGGATCACTGACAGCGTGCGCTCGGCTATTTGCTCAAGAATCGTCTACAGTTTCACCATAGAAAATGACCGTGTAATTGGTGACCTTGAATTTCTTAGCCAAGCTTTTTCCCAGTACCGGCACTGCTTCAAAAGGGATATCGTAAATACGGCCGCTTTTGCTATCCACGAAATGGTGGTGTTGCTCGATATTCGCATCGTATCGAGCACATCCGCCCGGCTCAGTGTGAACCTCCTGAATAACGCCAGCCTGAACTAGCAGATTCAAGGTGTTGTACACGGTGGCCATTGAAAGTGGTACAGGCAAAGCCCCTGCCACTGACTCTAATACTTGCTCGGCGGTAGGATGGCAATCGGTCCGCATGAGGAAGTCAGTAATCACCACGCGCTGAGCAGTTGGCTTGACGCCGCGTGAACTCAACATCAATTCCGCAGCACTGGCCAACTCTCAATTCCTTTTGAGCAAGAACACTTTTAGACTAGCTCTAAATTGAGTGACTGTCAAGGCGCTTAGTTCATCCCTAACTGATCAGGCTCGCTGTACGTGGTTAAGTTGTTTAGCGCGGTGGCAGGTTGCCTTCCGCGAATTGTGCAGACGTCAGGCTGTATCCGAAACGAACCGATTTGGTAGTCATTGCCGACGGTAATATGTAAGTTTCCAACCTAGTCTGTGGATGTCGATCGAAAACTTGCTGCAAAAATGACTTTTCTTCGCCGAAGGCGCGTTCCGCAATGGCGTACGTGCCTTTGAATTGTCCCTCACTGATGAAACCGAGTGCGCACGGAGTGTGCTTTTCTTCATTGAGGCTTAAACACGCTGTTTCTTTTCGATCGGCGCAGTAAGCAAGCATGTGCTCGGCATAGCCAAGGTTATCGAAATCGTCCTCGCGATGATCTATGTAGCCAAGGAAAAGAGAGGACATAGAAAGCACCAGGTCTGCCGGCAATTCATACAATTCCAATTCAATGTCGGCTGACTTCATGTCGTCCAACATTTTTCTCAGACCGACTTCGAATGGATACGGTTCGGAAATTAGCTTTGTCGTGTAGACGCAGCCGACAACTAGGCCAAAATGGCAGATGACGGCTGCGCGTGAAAGCAACTTTTGACAAAAGACTTTTACGCAACCGGTGTATTCAGCTTTTTCCAATGAACCGAAAAATTCGCGGCCGGTTTTCTCTCCCAGATTGAGAACGATCGGTGATGAAGCAAATGGTGGCATTACCAGGTCGACGGCTCGTCGCAATCGGATCGCATTTGGGTAGGAGTCTGCCCAAACAGCAAATGCATTTTCTTGATCGGTTAGAGTGCTAACTTGCACACGTTCGGTTGTGCCCATAACGAAAGCGTATGTGAGCAAAGCACGATTGCCGTCCATGCAAACAAACGTCGCCGGCACCGAGCGCCCGATGTCAATCGGGTCATGACTGGGCAGAAAACCCTCAATTCCGCTTGGGTTGAGGGTTACTAGATAGCCGCCAGGTTCTGGTGCGACGAGACGGCACCAAATGCTTTCTCCTGGCTTAATCTTGGCATTTGCTTCATCCATTATTCTAAAAAATCTCGATGCGAGAACTCAGCAGTCGCAGCATTTTAGCATTTGTGCCCAGCTTTTAGAGTCCCGGAAATGCCTGAGCTGTTCGCGAGCGGCAGAAAAGTGCATTCTGGTTACTTAGTGGTACCAGATGTGGTGCAGTGATCATGCTGATTGTCAGGCCAGATTATCCATCAAATCCCGGGCTTGATTATCTTTGCGTAGTTTTTTCAGGGCTCGACATTCGATCTGGCGCACTCTTTCTCGAGAGACACCTAACAATTGCGAGAGTTCTTCCAGGCTTTTCGGAACTTCACAACCCAAGCCGTAGCGCAGTTTGATGATATCTTGTTCGCGCGAACTCAGTCTGGAGAGCAAATTGTTGACCTGCAGACTAAGCAGCCCTTCTTCGGCAGATTTCTCCGGCAGTGGTCTGGATTTGTCTTCGATCATATCGGCCAGCAATGTGTCCGACTCGTCGCGCAACTTGCTATCTAAGGAGAGCAATTCGCGAAAAGCACCGATCGTCAAGATCACTTTGTCGCGGGGGTATCCGGACTTTGCCACGATTTCATCCAGGCTTGGTTTGCGTCCCAGGTCATCAACCAATTGCCGAACAACCTTCCTCAATTTGCTCATGCTTTCGCCGACATGAACCGGAACGCGAATACCACGCGATTTGTCTGCAAGGGCTCGGGTTATGGCTTGACGAATCCACCAGGTAGCATAAGTTGAAAACTTGAATCCTCTTTCTGGATCGAATTTTTCTACTGCCCTTATCAGCCCGAGACCGCCCTCTTGAATTAGATCCTGAAAACTCAGACCACGGTTGTTGTATCTTTTCGCGATACTCACTACCAATCGCAGATTGGATTGGATCAGCCTGCGACGTGCGTCACTATCGCCTTCTTTGACCGCTCGGCCCAGTTCGATTTCTTCTTTGCCGTTGAGCAAGCGGTGCCGGCCGATTTCGCGCAAATAAACTCGCAGCGAATCCTCTTCAGCTAAATGTGTGGGTTCTTCGACCTCAACCTCCGCCTCGGGCGATGAGTCATCGGCTTCCGCATCTTCGATAATCACGCCCGGAGAATCGTCCAGATCGACGATATCGCCGAGGTCTTCCGACGCGCCATCTGGAGTCAATGCGTCGTTGCGGTCCAGGACATTTTTTGCTGTTTTCTTCGCCATAGTTCTTCTTCCGATGAGTGACCATAAATAGCGACAAAATTCAGGCGCCTAGCTCAAGCGCTTGCTTAATTTGCCAACTTAACTAAAGTGCCTCCCCTGAGGAGAACACTGCTCACCAGTTCTTTTGCCGGTGAACGCTAATTTCTCAGCCTACCATGTATGCCGAAAAGGTGCCGCGCTACAATTACATGCCCATGGTTCTCTGCAAAAATCCCGCTCTTTTTTGTATTTTCTCTAAAACTAATCAGAAACTTTCGCGATCGACATTGCGAAGCTCAAGTTCGGTCTGAGGGCGTAATAGCAATGCCTCACTGTGATTGCTTCTTCGGGTCGCGACCGGGGTCGGGCCGAGGCCTGGGCGAGGTCATATTTTTGGTTGCAATTTGTGACGGATTGGCGTTAACGACGGGGCCCAGAATTGTGGAAATCAATTGTCGATCTATTTGCGATACTTCCACAATAGTGACCAGATCTTCCTGACGCTCTGATAGAGGTCTACTGTAGAAGTCTGCTATCTCCCGTCGCACCGGCATAATTAGCTGTTGTCGAAACTTCAGTTCGACGACTCGTTTGCCGTCTATATATGTTTGTTTGATGTTGTGACGGTTAACGTCGGCGACTAACGGAGCCAGACTGGCATCAAACAGATAGCGCTCAGCAATGATCTCCAGGGTATCGTTTTCAGAAACCATGACCGTTCGCCTGCGCAGACCCTGGCGAGGGGGCGAGGCAGACCGCGCAATCGTTGCTCCAGATGGTCGCCGTTTTGGCAAAAGTATTTGCTCGATGCATTCACTGTTTATCGCAAAGGCGCCAATCGACGGGTCAACTGTTCGGAGAATCACGTATCTCCTCGTTGATCCTTTTCGCTCGGTTCCCGTTGTTTTCAACGCTCCACTGTCGAGGAAGATTCGCTTTCTCTGCTCAACGGATAGCTGATTGTTCGAGGGGAATTCTCCGTCGTCGCCACTCTTTTTGTTCGTTACACCCCGGGCGCGTGCCACACCTGCAGAAGCGATTACAGCGGCCAGGGCAATCTCGGTACCCAATATGTAGCGACGGTCCGGCAGTTTTCCGGTTAAAAGGAAGGACCTCAGTTTTGCACTTTCATCAGCTAGCGACTGAACAGCTGGTGAAAACTTGCCGATAGCGATTTGGGGGTTGTCGTTTGTTCCTTTTTCGGTTTTTGTCGTAGCTCGACCTTCGATATCGTTTGCGAGCCTGGCGCTGAAAGTAAGGTAAACGACCGTTTGAGCGCCGTGCGCAAACCTGATTTGCTTGTCTGTCGGAAGGTCGAGCTGCATCACGACCGACTGGTCCGCATTTTGCAAATTTGCGCTGAACGGAATCACAAACTGCTGAGCTTCTAATTCTGGGCCCTGTAAGTCGCGTTGTTGAAGTTCTTCAGTGCCAGACAGGTTAACGGTTCTGGGAACAGAATCGACCGCCGAAGCGAGGAGGACGAAATTTGACGCGGAGTAATCTTGTCTTGATTGAAAATCGGTTCTTATTAAGTTCTCACCATCGGCGGTATCACTGGCCTCGACCAGCGCCCAGGGGCTCGCCTCTGTCGCGTTTGGGTCGTCTAAACCTTGATTTGATTGCTGTTCAGCGCCGCACTTGTTTGCCCCGCAGTTATTTGTGCTGGACTTGTTGGCGTCGAAGTTGTCAGTCTTAGCTTCGTTTACTTGTGTCGGCGCGACCGTTGCCATCAAGCCGTCTTGAGCGAATTTACCGTATAGTCGGTTGGATCTGGCCGCTGCCGTCCTGGAGCTGCGATCGGCACGCTCTGCCCCGGCTCGCTGCTTTCTTCTTGACCCAGGTTTGGGAGATAAACTCGAATCGGACTCGTTTTTCATTTAGCATTCCGCCATCAATTACCGAGCCCCCGCTAAGATCTTATTCCCCTTTGAGCTTAACTGTTGACTACCGTTTGCGCACTGCACAATTGCACAGTCGCTTGCTAACCGGGTTTGTAACGGTTTCCGATTGTTCCAAAAACCGGCAGGGCTGGCGAAAAGACTGGCATATTTAGGGGATATCTGGCAAAATTGCAGCCATCTGTGCGGCGAAACCGCGCCGGCCTGGGTAAGTAGTTATCTGGGGCTACATTGGGCGCATTGGAGCGGAATCAATGGCTAAATTGACTTGGGAAGAGCTGAGACAAACTGGCACTGACGCTTATCGCGAAGGTCGCTTCGAAGATTGCGAAAAGTCCTGGCATGCTGCTCTTGATGAAGCCATGGCTCAGGGTACTGATAGTTTGCGCGTGGCTACAACCAGTCTCGATCTGGCTAATTTGTATGCGGCAATGGCTCGTTATGCCGATGCCGAGATCTGCATCATGAATGCTGTAAAAATCAGAGAAGAGCAATTAGGCAGTCAGAATCTGCAAGTGGCCGAATGTCTTTCGATGCTCGCTAAGAACTATGTCCAGCAAGGACGCATCGCCGAATCGCATGAGTTATATCGTAATGCGCTGCAAATCCGCGAAGCTGGTTTGGGAAAAAATCATCCCGAAGTCGCGGAAAGTCTGCAAGAGTTGGCTCTGTATCACTCAGCTTTAGGCCAGTATGATGCTTGTGAACCGCTGTTAGCGCAGGCTTTAAAGATCAAAGAGACAGCGTCAGGCGGAGACAGCCTGGATGTCGCCAACCTGCTCAAGAGCATGGCTCGCAACTATCGTAAGTTGGGACGCTATTCAGATGCTGATGAATACTACCGGCGGGCTCTCGAATTGAAGAGACGCATTCTCGGTGAGAGTCATGAAGATGTCGCAGAGTCGATGCGTAGTCTCGCCAACAATTATTCTTATCAAGGTAAATTTGCTGAAGCCGAGCCTCTCTATAAGCGCTCTCTGGAGATCTACGAAAAGAGCCTCGAGCCGAATCACCCCGAAGTAGCAACCAACTATCATAATCTTGCTGTTCTCTACTACAAGATGGGCAATGACATAGAAGCGGCTAAGCATTATCGTCGCTCGCTGGAGTTGTTCTCGACGGTGCTTGGAACCGAGCATCCAGAAGTTGCAACCACATTGCTCTCGATGTCGAAATTCTACGAAGAGCGCGGTAAGTACGACAAGGCAGAAGCTCTTTCGATGCTCGCAATTTCTATATTAGAAAAGACCTTTGGACCCGAGCATCGCAATGTTGCTATGACTTTGCACGATCTGGCCGCTGTTTATAACGCTCAGGGCCGTCATCGCGAAGCCGAGAAGACACGTCAACGGGCCGACCAAATTCTTTCTGGCGAACCGGCAAGATAGTTATTGGCAAATCTTCAGGCTGTCGAATTCTTCTCAGGCATAGGCTCTTTCGCCGAAGCCTGCCGGCAATTGCCGATCGAAATAATTGCTGCATTCGATCAGAACACTGCTGCTAACGCTGTCTATGAGTTCAACTTCGAGCTTAAACCCGAGATCAAAAATCTCGACTCGATTGATGCACGCCGACTTCCGGATGCCCATATCTGGTGGCTGAGCCCACCCTGCACTCCGTATAGTCGTCGAGGTAAGCAGTCTGATCTCGATGATCCTAGAGCTAAATCGCTGCTTCACCTGATCGACATCTTGCCGATCAAGCGTCCTCGCTATTTCTTCTTAGAAAATGTTTTGGGCTTTGCAGAATCGAATGTTCGGCTCAGATTGATCGAATCACTGCAAAAAAATGGCTATTCGATTTCGGAAATCGATCTGTGCTCAACTCACTTCGGTGTGCCGATGCGCCGCCCGAGACGCTTCATCATTGCCTCGACCGAGCCAGCCAGCTGTGTCGTCAATGAAAAGCCCCAAGATCGGTATCAAATTCTGCCCTCTTTTCTCGACCAAGAATTTGATCCAGCCCTTCTCGTTTCTGACGCGGATTTAGAAAGATATGGTCGTGGATTCAATATTGTCGACGAGGACGATGCAAGCGCGATTGCGATTTGCTTCACTAAAGGTTATTGGCGCTGCAAGCTGGCAAGCGGTTCTCTGATTCGCACTAAAAGTGGAGCTGTTCGTCGCTTTTCGCCGAAAGAAATATTGCGACTGTTTGGGTTTTCGGATAGCTTCGAATTTCCCCCTCAATGTGCGCTGCCAACAATCTGGCAGTTGCTGGGAAATGCCGTCGACATTCGCGCGATTTCTCATATCATCAACGGTGTGGCCTATCGCCATCATCTTGAAACTTCATCAAATCCAAAGAGCCGCCCAGAACCATTCGGCTCTTGAGCGGCTCCCGGTAAAGCCGTCGAATTTGGTGACAAACAATAACCGAAGCTATTTGCTTGCCTTCTTATCAGCCTTGGCTGCCTTTTTCTCAGCCTTGGTTTTAGTTGGCTTTTTCTTCGTTTCTTTCTTTTGTACTTGTTCTTTTCCCATAACCATCATCCTGATAAGGTGCTTATAGAATTGTATGCCCTGGGAGCCTGTTGAGCAATACATTCCGGCGGATGACAAGTCAAGAATATATCGTGGATAGGCAACGCATAGTAAGCTAGACGGTTATTGCAACCCTGACCTGGTAGGCTCATGAAAGCGATTATGGTTTTCCGGGCAGAATAGTGGAAAAGCATGTAGAACACATAACTCAGACCGAGCGCTTCTTTAATGCAACACTTCGTTCAATATTTGAGAACCCTGAAGCGCAAGCGTTTGCACGTCGAGCCCGCGGCTCCAAACGAGATTTTCCAGGTGTCCACTATCAGTGCGCTCCTTCAAGGAGTCTATGACGGCGACATGACTTACGAAGAAATAGCCACCCATGGCGATTTCGGAGTTGGTACTTTCAACGCGCTCGACGGTGAGATGTTAGCGTTCGGCAACAAGTTCTATCAGATCAGAAGCGGTGGCAGCGCATCCGAAATCGATATGAAACAGAAGACACCTTTCGCCGTGGTCATGTTTTTCAAACCGAACCTTCGTATGCTGTGTAAACCGAGCTCTATTGGAGAAGTATGCGATCAAATCGATCAAAACATCGAATCGAAAAATGCTTTCTACGCGGTTAAAATTACCGG
>CAJCHQ010000737.1 GCA_903970295.1 Bryobacterales bacterium | reverse complement strand
TTCTTTCTTTTTGTCTTTGAAAATTTGCATCGATTCGAAATTGATCAAATCGTGGGCAATCTCACGCAATTCGGCAGCCGACGCCCGCCAAAGTGATCTGAGCGAGCCGAATCGGTCGTAAAGCATTTTCGTACGTTTGATCCCGAAGCCTGGTCCGGTCATTTGGCTGAAAGCAAGCCAGACGCCTAATTCTTCTTCTTTTTCAGCTTCGCTCAGCGTTTCTCCAAACACACTCAACCTCTGGTGATGAATCCAATGTGAACGGGGATTTTATCTCCCCACAAAGTATATGACGGCGCGACGCGAGAATTAGTTCAGAGTTTCATTTGTCGGGGTTATACGTGGTTCTCCCAGTTACAAACTGGAGCGAGCTTCCTATAGTGAGAGCACGTGTGCGGAGTGATTTATGTCGCGAAGATTGATTCCTCAGTTGGTCTTGAGTCTAGCCGGTTTGGTCTTGGGCGCGAGCGGCGCGGTCTGGGCTAATGCTGACGGGGCAAATGCAGCCGGTTCAGGGTCGCAGCTGCTGCGCGCAGGGATCAGCAAACAGGACTCGATGAGTCGGGCAGAGTTGGAAGAAAACAATCAGATATCCTTAGCAGCGCCTACCAGTCAGCCGGGTGCATATACAGGCGGATTGCAGGGTCAAGCGGGCGCGACGCAGATGCAGCCACCGCTCAAGACGGGAGCGGCAAGCAATGGGGCAAACCTCGAAGCTGGGGCGAAAGAGTCAGATCTGGCGACGGATGTGAAGCTACGCGAATATAACGTCGATTGGGCTGCCTGGATTGCGAAGATGGCCGATCGCTGGTACTTCGTTTTGAAAAGATATGAAGATGTATCCGGCATTCATTTCGTAACCGTCAGGCCGGCATTGATTCAATTCACGTGCTACAGCAACGGTGCTATGAACAATGTATTGCTCAAGCAAAGCTCGGGAAATCCTGCCTACGACCGACTACAGATGATAGCATTGATGCAGGCCGTGCCTGTGCCGCAATTTCCTTTCGGCACGAAGAGACAGTCGATTACGCTGGTTCAAGGATGGGAATCGCATGTCAGGCAGGCCGGGGAGTCAGAATACATACCTGGCAGCTTCGGCAGAGGCTTTCCCATGGAGAAAGTCAAAGAATGGGTGAATTCACACTAGCAAGAAAAAAGGGTCGAAAGACTGCTTGCTTACCGCTGATTCTTAGCCTTCTAATCTGCATTTCAACCTCTCTCCCGGGCTATTCGGCAAGTGGCAAGGGTGACGACAATTCTCCATTAGGGGTTGTCGAACAGAAGCTTTTCTTCAAAACTTATGCAGACGACAGTCAACAAGCCAGACTCGAACGCATCGAAAAACGCGTGTTCGGCAGTGTCATGCAAGGTGATTTTCAAGAGAGGCTCAATCGAGTGACGGCCGCCTCAGCGCCTCAATCGAACCCGGACGGCTCGATGACGGGCAGCGTTACCAAGCAGGATTCGGGCACTTCCGGTGGTGGCAACGCGGCGTCTGCGCCCTCGTCTAACTCTCAAGATGACGAACAGCAGGCAGCGATGGAAAGGGCTCGTATAGCCGTTCAAGCCGCAAAAGAAGAAGAAATATCGCGACTGATGGCCGACGGTGTCAATCTCTGGCGATCTAAGCGTGGGCGTGAGGCCCTGCAAAAATTCGAGCAAGTAGTTAAGCTCGATCCTGACAATGCCGAAGCCCACTACAGTGCGGGCATTGTCTATGAGTCCACTGGCAACTTCGTTGAAGCGATGGCTGACTACAAAAAAGCTGCTGACGTCAGACCAGACAACTCCGAATATATAGATGCGGTGCACGCCGTGCAGAAAAAAATGAGTGTCAAGCAAGCTCCGGTCGATCCTAAACAAGCGGAAATGAGCCGCCTGGCGACGGAAGCTGCAGCTGCTTACAAACGCGGTGAATACATATCAGCGATCGACTTGTACAAACAGCTCGATGCCAAGGCACCGAATCAAGCTCTAGTGAAATACAACATCGGCACACTATATTTGCAGTTAAAAGACCCTTACACCGCCCTCGACTATTACAAAACGGCATTTCAGCTTAAACCGAACGAAACCCGGTATGCCCAAGCTTATAAACAGCTGAAGGGCAATGTCGAGAAAAGTGATGCCCAATCGCAGCAATCACAGCAAGCCTGGCAACAAGCTGGTTTTAATTCGGGTGGACGCACGGCGGCTGCCGCCAACGCACAGCCGCCGCAGTTTGCTCCACAAATGGCTCAGGGACAGGGGTTCAATCAAGGCGGCATGCCCCAGCAACAGTTTGCACCTCAGGGCTTCCAGCAGCAAGGCACACAGGGTTTTCCTCAGCAGGGGTATGCGCCGCAACAAGCCTATCCGCAGCAAGCTAATCAAGGCTATGCACCTCAACAGGGCTATGCGCCCCAGGGCAATCAGGCATACGCACCCCAGCAGCAGGGTTATGCACCGCAGCAAAACGCTCCCAATCAGGGTTTTAATGGCGGCGCGCAGCAATTCCAGGGTATGCAACAGCAACAGGGTATGCCACCCCAACAAGGCATGCAGCAACAGGGCATGCCACAGCAACAGGGCATGCCACCCCAACAAGGCATGCAGCAACAGGGCATGCCACAGCAGCAAGGCATGCCTCAGCAGGGCATGCAGCAACAAGGCAACCCCCAACAGAATTTCGCTCAATCACCGAGCAAAACGCAAAGCGGCGCTAAAGCCAAGACAGCTGCAGCCAAAAAGACCACAGCAGCCTCGAAAACAACTACTCCCGGCAGTGGCGACAAATGGGGCAATCTCACCCAAAAGGCTGCCGATCCCGCCGCCACCTATGGCATCGTCGCCGGCTCCACCAAGAATGGTGTGACAATAGCTGCAGTCGGCATCGCCTCACGAGCATCGCATGCAAATTTGAGAAAAGGTGACCTGATCAGAGCGGTTGATGGCACGGTCGTCACATCGGCCCAACAGCTCAATCAATTGCTGGCCAAGAAAAATGGGGGCGCCGTCAAATTGCATGTGCAGCGCGGACAGACTCTCGGAGTCGTCGATCTATAGATTTTCGGGAATTTCGTCGGCGATATATTCGCCTACCGGCACGTTGTCATTAAACCAGATCGCCAGGGCTGTCATTAGGATCACAACTGATAGTCCGCCAACAATACCCATATATCCTCCGGCCGCAGACTTTGCGACGATTGTGGGTGCTCTATCACTGGGCCTGGACGCGTATGTGATAGTAGTGTTCCATATATGACGCAAAACCGATTAAGGAAGGGTTAAAGGAATACTCACTTTTTTCCACTTTCTGATTAATTGTTTAAACCGAAAGCTGAGCCAGACGGTCTTCAAGAGGAGCCAAAACAGGGTCTCCGGAAGCGCCGACATGCTTGATGTTGTAAACAGTATCGCGTTCGACCGGTTGATAGCCGGCGCTTAAAATCAGCTCTTCCATGCGCTCTTTAGCCAATTGCAAGGGAGTTTTCGCTCCCGCCGCGTGAGTGATTTTTTCTTCGCCGATTGTGCCATCCAAATCATCTGCACCGAATGATAGTGCTACCTGTGCCAAACCCACTCCGAGCTGGATCCAATAAGCTTTGATATGGGGAAAATTATCGAGCAGAAGGCGCGAAATCGCCACGTCTTTCAGTAAGTCATGAGCGCTCGGCTCGGTTACTTCCGCCTGGATATTGGTGCCTTCGTAGTAGCACTTGAGCGGAATGAAACACTGGAAACCACCTGTTTTGTCTTGCTGATCGCGCAGCATCAAAATGTGATCCACTTTGTTTTCGATCGTTTCACTGATGCCTGTGAGCATAGTGGCATTAGTCTTAAGTCCCAATTCGTGGGCGATTCCATGAATTTCCAACCAGACGGCGGCCGTCGTTTTATTGACCGCCATTCTTTCTCTCACGCCATCATCGAAAATTTCCGCCCCGCCGCCCGGCATAGAACCCAGTCCAGCTGCCATCAAGCGTTGAAGAGTCTCTTTGTAACTGATGCCCTCGAGGTCTGCCAGATATTCAATTTCTACGGCCGTCATCGCTTTCATGTGAATCTGCGGAAACTCGCTTTTGATCGCTCGCAGTACATCTTCGTAATAAGACAAATCGCAAGAAGGGTTGAGGCCGCCCACCATGTGGATTTCGTGTATACCCAATTCGGCCCCCTGGCGAGCGGCATCGAGAACCTGATCTATGGTCCAGGTGTAGGAAGGATTTTTGCCGGTTGGATTAGCGTATGAGCAAAAACGGCAAGTCTGCACGCACATATTGGTGGGGTTGAGATGCATGTTGTGAATGTAATAGACATACTTCTCTCGACCAGCGCCGGCTTTCCGTTTGCGAGCAAACTCACCGAGAGCGCCGATCGCCATGATGTCATCTGATTGGTAGAGGCGAATGGCGTCGGCACGGGTCAGTCGCTCACCTTGGTCGACTTTCTGGGCGATATCCGCGAGCGGATTGGTTTTCAATAACACTTGCTCTAATACGACTGACACGATATGACTCCTGAACAACAGCCTAATCTGAGGCAGATCGTAACATGTCAAATGCCGACACTCACGGACAGAAATACTATGTAACAGGGCATTTTGATTCCCGCATTTCACTCAGCTAGTTGAACTTGCCATTGGCTTTGATCGCCAGACAAAGGTAGCTCAGGGTGATCAGGCTGGAAAGTATGCCCCACCTGAGGAAGTTGTCATTGATTGCGCCGTTGTCCCAAATCAAATTGAAAATCGGCATGACATTAGCCAATTTCAGAATCAAATCAAGCAGAAGCCAAGGCGAGAGGGCCACCACAGCTAACCTGATTACCACGCTGGGCGAAAGATCTGCCCGCCAGAATTTTTGGAAGATCTTGCCGATCAAGCCGTAAATTGTGGATTGGACGGCGCAGCAAACGAAGCTCAGGGGCCACATGACGGCAAACAAAATGGGCACGAGGAATAATTTGACGAAATTGACGAAGTCGAGCAAAGCCTTGGCATTGATTACACGCCCAATCAATTGGTCAGGTTGAGCTAAATACTTGACCGCTCCACCGCCGCTTTGAATGCTGATCTCTTTGTCTGTGACCAACCAACCGAAACTCGGCAACAGCTTAGTTTGCCCCGTGGTGTCGTAAGTGAACAGAACCTGGCCACCGGATTTAATTGTGTAGGGTGAGGGCTTGTCGATTTCAAATTTGCCGTCTTTGACGCCCAGGGCGGGCATCTGTGAAACAATCGGCACCACCTGTTCGGTAATCCATTGATTGAACTGGAACTGCGCCCGCACAGCCAGTGGCAACCAGATCAAACCCAGGAGCAAAAACAAATAAAGAAAGCCAAGTCCACTCCAATAAAGCGCCACGTCTCTGTAGAATCCGGCTGAAAAACAAGAACGAAATGGCGCCTGCCAGGCAGGGTATCGACTTTTTGCCAGAATTTCCAGATCCGGCTCGTTCACAAATTCTTCTCCTTGAGCGCGCCTGGAAGCGGTTGCAGAGTGATTGGTTTGCCACCGCCAACTTCGCGTTCAGCCAAATTTTTCACATGATCAAGCACACGCATGTGGATTCGATGAATGATGGCATCAGCCCAGATGCGCCAATAGGGGCTGGGTCCCATGTAGTTCTGATACCAGGTCGTACCATCGAGCAATGTACTTCCGTCTGGCAATGCAGTCAACAAGAATTGACCGTTTCTGGAAACAAGATAATCGTCGAGGTGGGGAGGATGCAGATTTTTGTAGAGCGCCAGTTCTTTCATAGGTGGGGCCTGGGCCAACACGCCGAATTTGAGAAGCCGTGGCTCATTCCAGATTTTGATCGGCTCGACGAATTCACCAGTTGAGAAAATACAATGCCGCACAGCACCTGGACCGCGACCATCGATGCGGGCCTTGATCGGATAAGCAATACCGGTATGGAATACCAATTCGGTGGGCGCTGGGATCTGAGGAAAATCGATCAAATATTTCCACACCACGTTCGGTGGCGCTTTAATGATCACAGAACTGGTATTGACATAGAGTGGGATCTGAGATGGTGCCAAAAATTCGGCCGCTATCAAAAACGGAACCAGTAAAGCTAAACAGCCAAGAAGCGCAGGCACACTCTCGTTTCGCGGCATATTTCTTTGCACCAGATAGCCGATCGAACCACCGACCAGGCCGACACCGACGACAATCGGCGACGCCATCAGCAAGCAGATTATCCCTTCGAAAGGAATGATGAGCAAAACACTAGCCATACCGACTAAACAAAACAAGGCACAGGCGAGGCATTCGATGTATGTACGAGGTCTCTTCCAGGAGAAAATAATGACCGCGGAGATAGACGCGGCGAAAGGAATCGCCACAAAAACTCCCCATCCGTACATCTGCAAAACCGACACGCTGAAAATTGCCGCCAGAACCGAAACCGGTATCGGCAGCAAGGCCGAAGCCGGCAATCCTACCCAAGTATCGCTGGGAATTTTATCGAGCATGCGAACAGTCATGCCATTGGCTGCCTGCATCGGTTTGGCCAACGCCGCCGGTGTCTTGATCGTCCTGTTACCGAAGGTAACAGGCGCTGAAATTCGTTTTCTGCTCGCATCCCGCGTGCCATCATCGGCAGTGCGCCCGGCGGGCGGTACAGGCATTTGCGCAGCAGGTGGTTGCCAGCCAGGGGTGTCGCTCAGCCGTTTCCGGGCTAGCTGAATTTTTTTCAGTCGATCTTCCTCTTCTTCGGCGGGCGACTTGACCAGAGCAAGGACCGTGAAAAAAATCATGTTCACGAATGGCGCATAAAAAAGTAGCACCAGATATGGGGGCAAACTCAAAGTGCGCAAGCGTCTCACGGTCAGGACACAACCGATGTAGGCGAAAGGTAATGCCACGCCCAGCATCATTAAGTAAAAGCGTGCGTCGGCCGGCGTCATTGCACTGAAATCGTTGAGGACGCCTGGCACAAAATAATCGACTGCGGACCAGGAATGGTGAAATACCAGCGAACTCGCCAGCATATCGACGGCGTACTTGAAAACCATCAAGGAAGCGCCGTAAGTTATGTAATCTTTGCCGGTCAGCGGTCGAGCGACATGAGCCGGCAATTTTGGATCGTCAAGCGGTTGCAGTTCGGAACCCAAAAGCCAGCCCTACATGATACGTTGCGACAATTATATGCTCATCCAGGCTTGCGCCGGCTAAACCATTTATTTCTTCTGGCGCCAGTGATTGATCGACTTGAGTGATGTGCGCAAAGGCACGACTTTATTGTTCAAAGAGCCTGCCAGTGTTGATGGGGTTTCGTCGACAGGCGCAAATTGATTGGGTTCAGCGGAGAAAACCGGTTCTGCGAAACCATAGTTGTCTTCTGATACTGCAAACGATTCTACTACTGCGGGCAACTGCGAAGGCCCGTGGGCTTGATCGTTGACTTGCTCGCAGAGCTGATCTTCAAATTGCTCGTTGCTTGTGATTCTGCGCTCGCTCGGTGTTATATCTTCACTCGTGTTCGGTGATGGTGACGACAAGAATTTAGCCACAGCTTCTTCGGCATCGAGATCTATAGGACGGCAGCCGATTCGAGGATACTCCTCGTGAACACCATGAAATTGCCATTGTTCATTGGCAGCTTCTTCTTGCCTCTGTCTAGTTTTCGTCATGTCATCGATGCTTTGACGAATTTTCGATTCAACATCAATTGGTTCAGATCCGGTAAACCACTTTCTAATCGACTGCCGATCGCGCTCTCTCAGGCTCAAGTTGGAGAAATTATTTCTCAGCGAACCACAGGCTAATGGCTCCACGTCTGCCACTGCTTGCAACGGAATCTCAAACTCCATGGTGGGCTTGGCAAAACGCATCTTGGTCAGCTTATTGCGCATGCGGTCGATTTCTTTGAAATCGACTGACGGTGCATCGTCGGCCCATGACCTTGTAATCGCGTTGACCACATCGCTTAAGCGAGTCAATAACTTATTCACTTTTTCACCCCAAGCCCAAATCGTCTTTGCCATTTGCTTCTTTTCGAAGTTGGTAAGAGAGTAATCGTGTGCTTTGCAACCGTCAACTAAATACTTGCTTCGGCCACCGGTTTACCGCAATCGTTTGCCGAATCTACGCAAGATGATCATCGTGCCGTGGTGGCGGCGAATGGGCACTAAAATACCACATTTAACAGACAAATTCATTCAAACGAAGCCAATGCGCTTGCGGCTCTCCTTCAGGCTGGTGCGAACACGGGGCAATCCCAGATCGATCATATGACTGGCCATCAGCTGATAGAACTGATCGCGGTCGGCTCCACGAATCACTGCTAAATGGTGCGCTTCCGACAGACAAACCGGATAGCCCATGCCTTTTTGAACCTGAGCAACAGTCGTTTGCAAGGAAAACTGAAAATCGTCTTGAGCATCATAAAGCCATCGAGGAAATTCTACGCGGGCGATCTCCGGACCCACGTTCAGATACGCGAAGCATATACGCTGGTCGATTGGCATCATCTTACACACACTGGCCGCAGAAACAAAAGCGCACGAGCGCTCACTTTCCGCCAATTGAGACGAGAAGAGTGTGCGATCAGAGAGCGGCCAAATCTTAGAACAAGGAAAATCTTCCTCATTGAGTGTGCCGCAGTGCTTACGACAATCGCTGTAGTCGTAGGGGCAAATTGACACACGCAGAGTATTGACGACATCAGTGGCGCGGCTATTGCTGAGATATCCAAGCAGCGGCAGCGAATGATCTTTGAAAGCTGAGAGGGCAACGTTCATTCGGTCGAGATAATTTTCTTGATACTGCGGCGGCAATTTCTCAACTGACCAGGGGATGAGCGAGCCATCAACCATCGCCACCACCGGTAATCCCCGCTCCTGACTGGCAACAGCAAGCTCAGCCAGGGTTTGCAATTCCAATAAGGTCCGCTCGAGCGATACATATAATTCGTCAATATGAAACCTTCTTCGATCAATCAAAGGGTAGAGATCGTCTCGTCGATGATAGAGGCGCGGCACTGACTCTAAAACAGGCTTGTGCACCGAATCATAAGAAATGATCGCGGAGCCGATGTTGAGCAAATAGCAAGTGTGCACTTCATGGTGACTGGGCATGATTTGCGAGCCATCCACACCGACCACAGTCACCGCATTTTTCTGGCGCGGGATCGAAAAACGATCAGCCAGTGTATCTAACGGGCGAGCCAGCGGCCACAAAACTGTGGCGGCGTTTTCCTCCAGACAAGCGAGATACTGCGCGTTGTCTTGACCAGCCTGATCGAATGCTTGAACAGCGGCGACAAACGTGTCTCTCTGCTCGTCTTGATCTAGGAAGCTATCTTTGCTGACGCTATCAATCTGCTGCATCAGTTTATTGAAGTCGAGCATTATGCCTGCGGCACCTCGTGTGTCTAAAACGTTCTTCAAATATAAGGCTAGCGCAAATCCGAAAACATCGCTTCCCGCACGCAAACTCTAAGCTATAATGGCTTTTCATTGGCATTCCGGATTTAGAAATGGCATCCAAACAATTCAAGTCTCTGCCTCGCGATTTTCGCACCAGATTAGAGCCGACTTTAGCCAGACGAATTTTTCAGCTGCGCGAATTCAGAAATATGACAGTGGGCGAGTTAGCCCAAACCTGCCGCTTTCAGGTTAGCCGCATCGAAGACCTGGAAGCAGGTTTAGAAACATGGTTGTCGGCAAGCGACCGGCAACTGCTCGCCAAAGCTTTGAATATCGAGCCTGTCTATTTACAAGAAGTCGAAGCGCGGGCAAGCACAAACAAAGTCAAAGATTCAGCCGCATACAATAAGCAAATCGCCGATCAAATAGCCAATGCCATTCTCGACGGGGGGCGTGAACTGGAATGTCCGGACTGCGGTTCAACGCTCAGCTGCAGCGTTCAACAAGGTTTTGATATCAACGGTAACCGCGTCACATTCGCCAAAGCTTTCTGCATCAAATGTCCGTTCATTCTGCATTGATTGCTGACGCGTGAAAAATTGCTGAGCCTTTCTCTGACTTTTTACGCTGAAATCGGATGCTTAACGAAACACTGGCGAATCGTCTCGTCAAGCCGATTACGCAGATTGGTCAGACGCTGTGCCACTTCCATGCGACGTTTTTGCAAGCTGAGCAAATGTTTGCGGCGATGATCATCGAGCGCTTCATCGAAAAGTCCATGCAAAGCGATCTCTTCGCTCTGCGCCCACCACAAGTCTTCAATCACGCTGCCGATTAGATCGTGTTCGGCATCATCGAGCATTTGATTGAGCAGTCTGTATTCATTGCACCACAGATGTTCGATCGTCGAACGCACATCCGCGCGCAAATTTTGGGCGCCACTCGACACTATGCTCGCGGTTAACTCTTTATCCAGGTTGCCGACGCGATCGCCGAGCGCTTTCAGACTCTCTTCCAGGAGATACCGCTGAAATGCCACTTGAGTCGAGAGAAAGTCGCCCAGGTAACTGACACAGACCATGTGCACGAGCTGAGGCCGACCGATCGTATGAATCATGGGATTGCGACTGCGCACTGAAAGCTCGTTGAGCCCATTGACACAGCTCTGATATTTGCCCACTAATTCAGCCATACCTTGTTTTACAATTGTCCGAAAGCCCGGAACACTCTCATTAGCGGAAGATTCAGCGGCGAGAATATGGAGAATCTGGCGGCGCAGGAAAATTAAATTCGCGCTCAATTCTTCAAAGACTTTGATTGCTCCAGCTTCTGGCAAATCGAAAATAGCAAGAAGCAAGTGCTCCGGCTCGACTTCGAATTGACCCAAAAAAATAGAATATTCTTCGGCCCGCTGAAACGCCTGCATGACGACTTGACTGAAAGCCGGTTTTATTGATTCGGGCGCAGGAGAAATTTGCATTACTCTTTCTTGCAGACCATCAACGTGATCCGGTCGATCGGTAAACAACGGTTCGGTTTCTTTCTCCCGCAATCTTTCGAGCACTTCGCGTTTAGCCGCTTCTCCGGTGATATTCATCGAGCGCAAGGCTTGAGTGGCGACGTCATCACGTCCTTCTTCGAGATCCTTGGCTAAAACCAGAAGCAAATGCTCGGTGCAAACCCAGCGATGTTTGAGAATCGCACACTGGTCGAGCGCATCATGAACAACGCGTAAAAGAGATTCACCACTTCTTTCGAAAACAGCATCAAACATATCCGGCTCCAATTAAAAATTGCTCAGCGTTGGCCAACGGAACCCGCCAGGCACAAGTCCGCTCCCCTGTGGAAAAACCATCCATCTTCAGAATAGCAAGCCATAAGCGAAGATTCTGTAAAATGCTTTGTTGCTGCTCTAATTTTCATGGAGAAACCTTTTGAAAATCCTCATCTCAAACGACGACGGCATCCATGCCGAAGGAATTCGCGTCCTGGCCGAGTGGTTGGCGCGAAAACCGAGCAACGAAGTTTACGTCGTTGCGCCGGAGCGCGAGAGGAGTGCCACAGGTCATTCTCTGACTCTGCATAAGCCATTGCGGGTAGAAAAAGTGACACCACCCGGCAATGTCAAGGGCGCCTGGCTAACCACGGGCACTCCCAGCGATTGCGTCAAATTAGCGGTGATGGAAATTCTCGAAGAAAGACCGGATATCGTCATTTCAGGCATTAATCACGGCTCCAATCTAGGCAGTGAATTGCTCTATTCGGGTACCGTGGCTGCAGCCATGGAGGGGGCGTTTCTGAATATTCCCAGTATCGCTGTTAGCCAGATGGTAGACGACAAGATGATCAATCACTTCGACACTGCCGCCCATGTCATCCAGAGACTTTTGGATGTCTTTCCCAAAGCCCATTTGAGTAATCGCAGCCTGCTCAATATCAACATTCCTAATGTCCCTTACGACCAACTGCGCGGCGCCGCCATCACAGAGCTGGGTGTGCGTCTTTATGACGACCATTTCGAAAAACGAACCGATCCGCGCGGGCGCGTCTATTACTGGCTCACCGGTCACGCTCTCGAGAGTGAAGAGGCGGAAAATAGCGATGTCTGGGCGGTTCTCAACAACTGGGCTTCGATTACGCCGGTCTCTTTCAATATGACCGATCGAAAGACCATGGAGAAGCTCACTCTTCTGAGCGAAATGCAAAACCTGGTGGAAAGACAAGAAGTCGCTCACAAAAAAGCCGGGCACCACTTGGCTCAATCTGCCGAAGACAAGTAATGACAAGCCGCCCGAGCGCTAGACCAAGATCCTCAGCCCCTGGCTTAGATCCCAATGAAGCCCTGCGCTTTTATTTCCAGGACCCGGAATGGAAATTCAAAACAGCGCTGGGCTCGTTGCTTATCTGCACAGCATTGCTGCTTTTATTATCTTTAAAATTCTTTTTGCCACTGCTGCCCATCGCGTTTTTACTCTGGTCGGTTGTCCAGGGCTACACATTGAGAGTAATGCGCATCGTCGTCAAAGGCACTAGCCGAGGGCTGCCGAACTGGGACGACTGGCTGGAGTTGATCGTCACAGGATTAACTTGGCTGGCAATTCTGACCGGACAATTAATGGTCATGGCCACTGTAGCCACTGTTTCTTTGATGATCGGTGGCAAATATGGTTTGATCGATCCTTTTTCGCCGCACTTCAAAGTCTGGTTTCTGACAACCGCTTTCTCCCTCTCCATCACGGCTTTTACGACTAGTTTCTTCTTTCCTCTACTGATGGTCAATTTCGCCGAGAACGAGAAAGTACTGTCGGCTTTGTCTGTCAGTCAGGCGCTCAGCCGCTTGATGCGCCGGCCAAAAGAGTATTTTACGGCCTGGCTTCTGGGTGTCGGCATCTTCTGGCTGGCAGTTGTATTGCCTGCCCTGACAGTGTTTGGCATTATTTTTGTGCCACTAGCGATGTTTCTCGCCAACACGATTAACGCCATCATGTTGGCTCAGGTGTGGCGGGCTAGCGCAGAGTGACCGATTTGAGTCGACCGTTGGGCAGCAACCAGAGAGGATGTTTGCCTGATATAGCTTGAGCATGACTGATTCTGTTTACAGTGCTGATGGGCGCAGCTGGAGCAATCACATGCGGTGGCGGCTTTGATTTGAAAAGACTGGCCAACCAGAGTTGAGACTCGCCAAGGCGTTTGCCGCCCTCTTTGCTCAATTGCTTCGTGGCGAAGTTGAAGAAGTTGATCGTTCGCTCGAAATCTTTGCTGGCGGCGCGAGCGGTCGAGTCTATTCGCTTGGCACTACTATTGGACGCTCGCGCTCCAACAGCGTGACAGTCTCGAACGTCGGTCTGAATAGCGCCCCAGGCAGAAACGGGCATGACGCGCAAAAGTACCTCTTGATTGCCAGCAAAGCAAACAGCAGACGATGATTCGATCAAAACGACGGCGACGAAAATTGCCGACAACTCTTTGCGCATCTCGGTTTTATCTCTTTTCCCGGGCAAATTATCGCATGGCTGCACTGGAGCACACCTTGGCAAGTAATGATTCCTTGGCAAGGTCATCTCGGCCGCCAAATTTGGTAACGGCAGTCTCAGTCAAGCCCAATTGGTGCGGGCCCGTTATGGTAGGATCAATTTTATTCTCACACTGCGCTCGCCAGCGTAGTTCAGCTGTCTAGACAATGGAAGATCCGCATAGTAGTAGCAATCAGACGCAATCCGACGAACCTCCCCAATGGTGTTCGCAGGCGATTTTGGCATCTTTAAAGACTCATTTTAACCAGCCGGCCCAAGCATTCGATGCCGAGCCGGTTTTTGTGTGTTTACCGTAGTGATGAGCCAAAGGAGCTAAGCGCCGAATATCGGTGCGGAATAACCATTCAAATATTTATTATTCCAATTTTGATCTTTCTCAATGGCTTCTTCGTCGCTGCCGAAATGTCTCTTGCGCGCGTGCGCCGGACACGAATCGACCAATTAGCCGAAGAAGGTAGTAAGCCGGCTCAATTAGCTCAGCGCTCACTCGATGACCCTGATCGATTTATTTCGGCCTGTCAGCTTGGCATAACGCTCGCCACATTGGCTCTGGGTGCGATCGGTGAAGCCACATTTGCGAATGACCTGGCGAGATTCATCGGTATTATCGGTGTGGCTGGACACTGGCCTGAAGAAGCGCTCAATGTCAGCCGCTTCCTCTGCTTTGCAATTGCCTTTGGTTTTACTGCTTTCGTGCAAACAGTGCTGGGCGAATTAATTCCTAAAACCTGGACATTCGACCGAGCCGAGTCGGTCATTCTGGCCATCATCAAACCGATGGAATACTGGTGCTGGCTGACTTCGCCGGTGCTCAAGCTGCTTAACTTCTCTTGCGAATTCATTCTCAAACTTCTGCGCGTGGAAGAGCCTTCGCGCAGACACTTCGTTCATTCGGAAGAAGAGCTGAAAATGCTGGTTTCGGCCAGTCACGAGGAAGGCGTGTTGGAGCCGGAAGAAGAGGAGATGCTGCACAGCGTCTTTGATTTCTCAGACACCGTCGCCAGCGAAGTGATGACGCCACGCACCGATATGGCTTGCGTTGCCGCCTCGACGACCGTGCGCGAATTCGTCGAATTGGCTCTGGACGAGGGTCATTCACGCATTCCGATCTACGAAGAGGATCTTGATAGCATTTTCGGACTGGTGCACATTCGTGACGGTTTGCGAGCGATCATCGAGCACAAAGAATCAGCTCAAGTGCGCGAATTGGCCCGGAAAGTCTTGATCGTGCCAGAAAACAAAACCCTCGGCGACTTGCTGACCGAGTTCAAAAAATCGAAAACACACATGGCGATTGTGGTCGACGAATATGGTGGCACTCGCGGGCTCGTTACATTCGAAGACTTGTTGGAAGAACTGGTCGGCGATATCGCTGATGAACACGAGATAGTCGAAGACTTCATCAAAGAGCAAGCGGATGGCTCGGTCCTCTTGGATGCGAAAATTTCGCTTGACGAAGCGAACGACAAATTATCACTCAATATCAATGATGAAGAATTTAACACTCTAGGCGGTCATGTCTTCGGGTTGCTTGGCCGCGAGCCTCGTCTGGGTGATGAGATCGCCACAGAAAACTATAAATTGATTGTGGAAGAATCCGATCG
>CAJCHQ010000736.1 GCA_903970295.1 Bryobacterales bacterium | reverse complement strand
ACAAACTGCAGTGGCAATGTAGCCGCCGCGGCTGCCGGTCAAAAGGACCGCGACAAAGATTACAAAAGAAGACGCGGCGGCAACTAAGGCCAACAACCGCCGCTTTTTCACCCAGGCCAGCACCGCCAGCGATGCGGCAATGGGCCCAATCGGAATCAAATAGCCAGCGAGCAGATTAGGGTTGCGCAAAGTGCTAAAGATGCGTGTGCCTTTGACTTCGACGGTGGGGTCTTCCCAGGTGGCAAGCGGCGCTACACCAATTTTGTATTGGTAGAGCCCATAGAGCGCCACACCGAAGGCAGTGGCAACTAGAACGATAGCAACTTGGACGCGGCGCGAACTCGAGCGCCGCAAAACTGCACTAAAGAGAAAATAGCTCGACGCGTAAACAGCTATCTTAGCCAGTCCGCGCAGACTTTCGATGGGATAGTGCGAGGCCGCTGTGGCGACGATGTTGGCGCCCAGAAACATCCAGATTGGAATATCGAGACTATTGGCGGGGCGCCCTTCGGTGCCGCCCAGAATGTAGCCGGAAAGCCACAAGCCGAGCCCAGCTAGAGCAATCAAGGCCAGCCCTTCTTTGTCGTTTTCTGCAAACTGTGGGGCGGCGATAGCCACGAACAAAATCACAACAACAAGAAATGCCAGCCGTTGCATGAGAGTGCCAAGCGGCGATGTCGCATGGTTTGCCGAGAAGGCGTTTTTGATTGTGGCTAACAACTGACCCGGAATCGATGTTTTGCAGGTCTCATTCCAATTAGCGTCTACCTGCTCCAGCGAAAGCCGTGAGAGCAAAGCATCGATCATGGCTGTTCTGAGCCTACTGGCTTGACATCAGCGATCATGCCCTGGACCCTGTATTTGAAGCCTTCGAGTTCGATCTGGTTACCGACCTTGATTTTATTGCCTCGATAGACAAAGCCGTCGGCTGTTTGCTCAGCCTTTTCCGCAACAACCGTGATCAAGAAGTCATGAGCGTTTGGGTTAGCCGGGTCGGCAAAAGCCACGACTTTTTTGCCATCGGCAGAGAGAAACGAGACTTGCTTGGGCCAGTGCTGCACTTTCGTGATCGTCATGGGCGGCTGCACCGGATTGTTGCGGATCGTGATGCTGGCCTTCTCGTTTACTTTGAAAAGGTCAGTATCTTTTGTTTTCAAGCCGGTGATAATGACATCGATAGCGACGTTCGGTTGACCTTCTATAACTTTGTTCACTCCGGCGTGACCGGCTTTAGCCAGACCGAAGCCCAAGACCGCCAGAAGGGCCACAACCAGGATAGCGGTGTCGAAGCCGTTGATTGAACGCTTCGCCCGGTTCGCATTCTTTGTATTCGCCGTATTCGCAGTAGTGTGCGTATTCTCGTCGACCACGTGGTAAACCTCGTTGGCATGCTGTTTTTTACTAGCTCCTAATTATGGACTAAATTATTTTTCCAAGCATTAGCAATGTTTTTGCCGGACCGATGCTTTGAAAGCCCATCCAGGGCAGCTTTTCACCGATGACAATGGCATATCCCGGAGACATGCGGTTTATACGTAGTAGGCTGTCCAGAACCTACCGCAACCGCATACACACACTCACAACGAAGCGAGGAAGTTGAGCAATGTATTCATACGAAGCCATGAACGGGCAGGCAACTGAGTCGAATACCGAATCGTTAGGGTTCGCCGATCTACACAGAGAGTCAGTCGCCAACCCCGAGATGGTTCAATTCATGCGCAGCATCGATGCAACCGGTAGTGCCATCTCTAAAATGCATGCGCATATCGAGCGCATTTACGCCCAGGCTGCTCAAGCTCATCCCCTCGGATTGGTCGGTTTTCTCAGCGATCACTACTCGGTTTAACAGCCTCACCCCAAGCATCTCTTCTAATCGCATCGGCATGGTCGGTGGCAAGGCACCACATGTGCGATTCAGGGCTCGAAGCGACTATTCAGGCAGGTCAAGGTTTTCCAGGTTTTCCAGTAATTCTCTTTGATTGGTGACGGCAGTGCCCGATTTTCTCACTACGATACCTGCAGCCAGATTGCCCAGAGCCATCGCTTCCACGTGGGACGCGCCGGTAATCAGAGCCAATGTCATGGTGGCCACCACTGTGTCACCTGCACCGGTAACGTCGAAAACGGCGCTGCGATTAAATGCCGGCAGCTCGACCATCTCGTTATCTTTTTGGAATAAAACCATGCCCTCGCCGCCGCGCGTTACCAACAAGGCGTCGAGCCCAGTGGCATGCATGATCGTCGCGCCGGCTCTTTTCAGATCGTCTTTAGTCTCAATAGCGAAACCGACC
The DNA here is from genome assembly GCA_903970295.1 of Bryobacterales bacterium. Next base: position 1,192 of record CAJCHQ010000736.1, on the reverse strand, counting down.
GCTTTCTCCGTATCAGGCTGATTGGGCGTCATCAATGCCAGGTCATGGAAGCGCTCGAAGCCCTCCTGGGCATCAACCACGACAATTAGATTGCGTTCTCTGGCCAGTTCACGGCAAGCCTCGATGACACCATCGGTGATGACACCGGCGCGATAATCTGAAAGAATGATGGCCTGATATTTAACCGCGTCCAGCTTGATTTTCTCGACCAACGCTTGGCTCACGGCTTCGCTCACCTTTTCGTGTGAAATGCGATCGAGCCTGAGCAACTGCTGCATTTGTGAATGAGACTTGGAGAGGATGCGGGTTTTAACAGTAGTAGGTCGACTCTCGTCCGGCACCAGGCTGTGAGTGATGTAGCAATCTTCGAGCAAACGGGCCAACTTTTTGGCGTATTCGTCTTTGCCGCAAATGCCCACGGCGTGACAGACTGCATTCAAAGCGGCGATGTTGTGGGCGGTATTGGCCGCCCCGCCCGGAATCAGTTCAGTCAGAACATGTTCGAGAATCAAAACCGGTGCTTCGCGCGATATTCTTTCGGCTCTTCCTTCCATTAATTCATCGATGAGCAAATCACCGACGACCATGATCCGGCCTCTGGAAAAAGCTTTAATACGTTCGCGCAGCTTGGCTTTGCTCAAAAGCTGAACGCCACCAGGCACGGCGAAAGAGATCGAGCCGAGGTCTGACGGATGCACTCTTTCTAATTCTTCGAACAATTGTTTGCCTGATGCATTGTCTGGATCTATATAGAGCGCCAGGCTTGTCGCCTTTTTCGCGTCATCAATATATCGCAAATGCTGGTACAAGCGCGCCAGATGAAGAGCATTTGAGAGTCGCTCTTCGAGATTGTTCGCCTCCGCCAGCGCTCGCCGAGTCTGAATCAGGGTCAGTCTTTCGCCGGGTGTAAGCCCTTTATGTTCTTCCGGAGCCGTATCTGTTAAAAATTTATCTACCGAAGATTTCAGATTCTGTCTGTCATCTTTGGTGTCGTCTTTGAATTCAGATTTTTGCATCTGCTGAAACGGTCGACCGAAGAAATCGTTTGTACGAAATTGGTCGGCCGGTCGCGTGCCGGCGAGAAGAAACTCCTGTTTCGTGAATGTTTGTCCGTCTTTGAGCAAGCCGGAAGTCGACCCATCCTTGAGCAAGCCGGAAGTCGACCCATCCTTGAGCAAGCCGGAAGTCGACC
>CAJCHQ010000735.1 GCA_903970295.1 Bryobacterales bacterium | reverse complement strand
GACCACAATATGCTAACCCTCAAGCCGGCGGTCCGCCAGGTGGTGGCGGTTATGGGCAGCCGGGCGTGAATTATGCGCAAGCCGGAACAGTAATTGCATGCCAATTGAGAACATCAATATCGACTCAAATTGCAAAAGAAGGCGATTACATCGAAGCGACAGTTTCCCAGCCGATTTCGCTTGGTGGCTATAGTTCAATCCCCGCTGGCACAGTAGTTTCAGGACAGGTAGCCAGTGCAGAAGCAGGTCGAAGATTGAGTCGTTCAGGTGAACTCACTCTCGCATTCAATCAACTTCGTCTACCGAATGGTGTCACTGTTCCGATAACAGCGCATCTTTCTGGTGGTGCCGGAAAATACAAAGAAAACAATCAGGGCCAATTTCGTGGTGAAGGAACTAAAGCCAAGCTCGGACAAACCGCCATTAGAGGTGGCGCCGGAGCAGGTCTGGGTGCTGCACTTGGTACCGGGGTTGGTGCCATAGCCGGTGGCGGATATGGTGCTGGCAGAGGCGCCTGGTCAGGAGCGGCCATCGGTGGTGGTCTGGGTGTAGGCGATATGTTGCTGCGCAAAGGTCGCGATGTGACGATACCGTCAGGCACTGCTTTGAACGTCGAGCTAGACCAACCAGCACCGATACCAGATGCCAATGGAACCGTTCAACAACCGGCCACTCAAGGTGTATTTTAAAAAGCGTGAATCGCACGCATATAAGAGTCAGATCTGTAAGCTGATAAGTCCGATAATAATGCTCACTCGCCCTGAGGTTGCCAACTGATGGCAACTTTCGCGTAACATTCGTCGAATTGTGCCGATTTATTGATCTGGACAAACTATTTCGGGCATAATCCACATAATCCACTCACAAATCAAGGAACAGATATTGAGATCAGGTGAAGCGGCGCCCAAGCTATCAGACGTCACGGCTTTAAGTCCCAAAGCGCAGGGACTTTTGCAGAACATGAACAGTGTTTTGGTAGGACAAACGAAACCAGTAAGGCTGGCAGTTATCGCACTGCTTGCCGGTGGACATGTAATTCTCGAAGACGTACCGGGTGTCGGCAAGACACTGCTCGCAAAAAGCCTGGCAATGTCAATTAAGTCTATGTTCAAACGAGTGCAGTGCACACCCGACTTATTGCCATCAGACGTTTCAGGTGTGAGCATTTTTGAACAGCGAGAGGGCGTATTCAAATTTATACCGGGACCTATTTTTACAAATATCCTGCTGTGCGACGAAATAAACCGCGCCACGCCCCGAACACAATCCAGTTTGCTCGAAGCTATGGAAGAGCAGCAAGTAACCACAGATGGAGTCACGAGAAAGTTGGCTGATCTGTTTTTCGTTATTGCAACGCAAAATCCGGTCGAGCAACACGGTACATTTCCTCTACCAGAAGCGCAACTCGATCGATTCATGATCTCTTTGACAATGGGTTATCCCAAGCCAAAAGAAGAAGCTGTGATTTTAAAAAAGACGCTCGAAGAGGGGGGTTTCGCGGTGCAGCCGGTGCTTACGCTGGAAGAACTGATGGCGGCGAAGCAAGCTGTCAAACGGGTTTTCGTACATGAGGCGCTGATAAATTATATAGTTGAAGTAGTTGGAGCAACGAGAAAGCATCCATCAATCGTTCTTGGTGTTAGCCCTCGAGGCAGCCAACTACTGATGCGAGCCAGTCAAGCTTCCGCATTCCTGGACGGTCGAGACCATGTAAGACCAGACGACATCAAAGGTATAGCACCTTACGTGTTCGGTCATCGCATCCTACCAAAAGTCAAAGCGAATCGGATCAACCATGCAGAAATCATCGAAAAAATCCTCGAAACAATCGCCATCCCAGGCTGAGGAATTTGTTGAAGAGCTGCGCGCCGATCCGACCGCGGGCGTACAACCTGCGCACGCCGGTCCATCTTCAATTCACTCAATGCCTGGAAAGGCAGTAAAAAAGCCATTCAAACTGGCTATCCCGCTAGGTTTCGGTTTCAAGTTAACGATCGAATGGCGCGTTTTTCAAATACTCATTCTTGCTATCGGCTTTTATTTGTGGGCTGCCGTCACCGCGAACGACTTTCTCTATCTACTTGCAGCAGGCTATTTCGCAGCACTTGCTCTCGGCTTCATACTGCCACTACTGCAGGTGCTAGATATAAAAGCCGAATGCTCTTTGCCTGAGCAGCTAATCGTGTCGGAATGGGTAAACATGCGAGTCAAGCTCAGTCGCATGTTTATTCTCGGACCTCTATCGACGTTCATGCCTATTCGCAGTTTGC
>CAJCHQ010000734.1 GCA_903970295.1 Bryobacterales bacterium | reverse complement strand
CCATTTGGCCGCTGTCTCGTGGCACTGCTTGACGCCCAGACCCTCATGGTACATCTCACCCAGGGCGAACTGGGCTCGAGTATCCCCCTTGCTAGCCTTCAGTTCAAGACTTGCTCTGTCCATGCCTTTCCTTCACTATCTGTTTTTGGAATTGATGAAGTAGATATTCCTCGAATGCACCTCAACCATTCACCAATGAGCGATCAATTCTTTCTGGTGTTGAGGTTTTGTCGTATGGCGAGCCTCTTATTTTTCGACCAGCAATTTTTGAATTTCTCTTTCCAGCATTTCAAATTCAGAAAGTTTGGCCCTGCCGTACTCCATGCGGATCTCCCCTCCGGGGTGTATCCAGCAGATCTGGCCTTGCTTATCGAGCAAAAAACTGGCAGAGGTATAAGACCGATTATGACCTGAGAGCCAAAATGACTTGACGGTCGACCATTGATTGTCGCTGGCTAAAGGAAATTGAAAATCTAATTCCTCCGCGCCTTTTCGGACCAGCTCTAGGTTATGAGCAGCTTCCGACTTAGGATGATGAATGCCAATCACAACCAGACCCCGAGAGCGATATTTCTGGAAAAGGTAATTCAAAGCCGGAGCAGTTGTTCGACAATAAGGGCAATCGATCAACCAAAAGCGAATCAAGACGACTTGCCCGCGCAATGATTTGATCGTCAGTGGCGGGCTGTTCAACCAGGTCAGATTCTGAAATTCAGGCGCTTTTTGCCCGATTAACTCAGCCCCCTCCTGATCCCCCGCAGCCTGAGCTTTAACCTGGCCCAATCCAATGGCGGCCAACACCGCCAAAATGGCAGACTGCAAAGTTATAGCTTTTTTCAAAGCGGCTCACTCAGAAAAGCCACACTCGGTTGCACGACTTCAGTCGCACGAATAATGCGCCGATGCCCGTGCCCATTCGTTTGAATCAATTTAGCGCGCGGATAGGCGCCGACGAATTCGATGCTGTCGTTGATTGGAATCTCCAGGTCCGCCTGATCGTGGAAGACCAGGATATCTGCTTTCAAAAATGGTGCCAGAAGAGAAATTTCGCGCTCCTCCATTTTTGCCTGAGACTTCTTTGTAATTTTCTCGATAAAGGCCGCAGTCACCTCTGAAGACAACTCTAAACCCTTGGCAAATCTGTTGGCCACGCCCATGATCGACGCCGGCGAAATCAGTACGGATCGAGGCACATCCAACCCCCTGTGCATAGCGATCACAATCGCTGTAGCGCCGACAGAATGCCCAATCACTGACTGGAAAGGACCGAGTTCTTTTTGCGCCAGAAGAATCGCCTCGGCGAACATGATGCCGTGCGCATAATTGCCTGGCGAATCGCCGTGTGCAGGACCGTCGAAAGCCACAACCTGAAAGCCCGTCTCACGCAAAGCTTCGATCATGGCGCTGAGTTGCGTGCCGCGGCCGTTCCAACCGTGCATGAGTAAGACTTTAGGCCCGCTTGATCCCCAGGTGTAGCTTTTCAATCCAGAACTAAGAGCACCTACCTGAGCAGATTGCACGAGAATTTCTTCTTGGGTTGTGCGTTGAGTACGGCGCGGTGTACAGAACAACTCTGTTGCTATCTCTGCACATTCGTCATCAGTTTTATTGGCTAAAGAAAGCTCCGCTAGAGAATGAGAATTTGTTATGCGTCCGAATCGTCTACGGGCTGTACTTTCCATAACGTGATTCCTTTGCTTGCAACTGAGTCGCTACGATACGCTCTCGAGAAGCATATCATCAGCGGCAGTTTATGCCAATTGTCGATCACGCCTATCGTGCAGTCTGCGACTGGTTCCTGGCTGGCGATTGAGTGGTAGTTTGCGGCTGAGCCGTGTTTCGATTCTGTGCTTGCTTTTGTCCGACGTTGCCACAGGATTGCTCTCTCTCAAGCTGCTTGCCACCGCCCTGCGCACCACAGTCTTGCACATATGCGTTGACACCCCCGGCGACAAAGAAACCCGGATAATCACCACCGCATATGGTGCTACAACCAACTTAGCCCACGCGGATCTGTTTCATGTTGGGCAGGTTGGTCAAGTGACCTGGATCCGACAGCCGGTAAGCGCAGCGTTCAACCGCCCATTCGATACATGCCGGATGCGATGAGATTGCAGCATGCGGCCACCAGACAGATGAGCTGGCTCGCCTCCAACCAAAATTCAACTTTTTCCGAAATCACGTGCTTCGCTCGCCAAACAATAAAAAAGGTGACGAGAGTTATGCCGACCAGAATCCAGAGCAACAATAAAGTTAGTTTGTCGCTGGCCGCAAATGTCGTATCGAGCATGCAGAAAAAAGTGAAAATTGCCAGCACTGGGCTGAGCAGAATGATCGGCATGGTGACGACCGAACTGGCATAGGACAAAAATTTGTCAAAATCGTCCACAGTTTGGACCACTCAAACCCGTTATCGAAGGACGGAAAGCGGAACCTCCTATGATAGCGAAATTCCCCGTCCGATCCAATCAATTCTTTTGTCATATGAGGAGCATAATCGCCCAAAATTCAAGGATAATAGCTGTTCGAAATCGCTATCCACCAGTGCACCCATTGCTCAAAACCAGAACCGACGGCATCGTCTGCAAGCTCAATATCGAAGGTGCCTCCGCCGGCTCCTTGCACGGCTATACTTTTGTCGCAAAAGATTTGTTCGACGTCGCCGGTTTCGTTACAGGTGCCGGGAATCCGGATTGGTCAGAAACACACGCAGCGGCAAGCCAAAACGCAAAAGCTGTGTCGGATCTTTTAAATGCAGGGGCCTGGCTCAGAGGCAAATCCTGCACAGATGAACTCGCTTATAGCATTGATGGTATTAACGTTCACTACGGCGCGCCGCTTAATCCGCAATTTCCAGATCGGGTTTCAGGCGGCTCATCTAGTGGCTCCGGGTCAGCAGTGGCGGCAAGGTTAGTCGACTTCGCTTTGGGCACAGATACCGGCGGCTCGATTCGCATCCCCGCGAGTTATTGCGGAATCTATGGATTCAGACCGACGCACGGCCGCATTTCGCTGGAAGGCACGGTACCTTTGGCTCCGGAGTTCGATACAGTTGGCTGGTTGGCGCGGGACGCCGAATTGTTGAAAAAATGCGGTATGGTTCTTATGCAAGAGGCGAAGGCGGCAGAAGAAAAGGTTGCCCCATCGAACCAAAGATCTCTAAATCTTTTGGTCGCCACTGATTTAATCGGCGGGACAAAAGAAAACATCAGAAACGCCATAAACGCCGCAATAAAACACATCAGCAAACACTTCTCGCAGATTGAAAATATCGAGCTCAGCCAAATTTGCGGAACCGACGTCGTCATGCATTATCGAATTTTGCAAGGTTGGCAGGCATGGAAAACTCATGGAAACTGGATTGAAACAACAAATCCAAATTTCGCGCCGCCGATCAGAGAACGCTTCGAACTGGCAAAAAAAGTCACCACTGGCGAATTCGAGGCATCGTCAGATTACCGAACGAAGCTGGTCAAGAATCTGAGTGCGTTATTGGCATCAGGAACAGTTTTGTGCCTGCCGACAAATTGGGATTTACCACCACGGTTAACTGCGAGTTCAGATGAATTCGCCCAAAACAGAATGGAAAACATGAAGCTGACGGCTATTGCACCCCTCGCCGGCATGCCGCAAGTGACCGTGCCAGTAAGGCTGACCGATACGACCAAAACGGGCCTGTCATTCATGGCAGGCAGCGGCGAAGATTTGACGCTCCTCGAACTCTGCCAGACGATCGGTGCATAGCTGTTTTTACTCGGAGGGCGATGTCATACGGCGGCTCTTGTCTATATAATTCAGAGTCATAAACACGCTTTCGATCATCAAGGAGTAGCAGATGCCCCTTCACTTCATCAATGGTTCATTCACCAGGGGTAGTGGCACTGATACGATCGCGGTGCACAATCCAGCCACTGAAGAAGTTCTCGACACTGTTCCTCGCGGCACAAGCCAAGATGCAGAAGCGGCAGTGGTTGCGGCTAAATCAGCTTTTGTAGACTGGAAGCGCACTCCCGCCAATGTGCGCTGCAACATGATGCACGAAGCCGCCGCAAAAATGCGCGAACACAAAGAGCAGCTAGTCAATTTGCTCACGCTCGAACAAGGTAAGCCAGTACCAGAGAACGACGAAGAGTTCGAATGGCTGACGAATACATTCGACTACTATGCCGAGCTTGGCCGACACGAGCGCGGTCGAGTCCTGCCTTCCGGTGAATACACGCAACTCAATTTAGTTTTGAAAGAGCCATATGGAGTAGTCTTATGCATCATCCCCTGGAATTATCCGCTCCTACTCATGGCATGGAAAGTAGCACCAGCACTAGCTGCAGGCAACACCGTAATCATCAAACCAAGTGAGTTGACACCGCTGTCGACTCTCTATTTAGCGCAGCATTGTTGGAATCATTTTCCTGCCGGTGTGATCAACATCGTCAACGGTTACGGCAAAGAAATCGCCGAGCCCATGGTATTGCATCGAGATGTGCCAGTGATCGCTTTCACGGGTAGCCTCGCGACAGGACAACGCATCGCCTCACTGGCTGCGCCGATGATGAAAAAAGTGCACCTGGAATTGGGCGGAAAAGATGCATTTGTAATCGCCGATGATGCCGATCCAGAATTAGCGGCAAAGGCTCTCGCCTATGCAGCCTTGACTAATTGCGGTCAGGTGTGCACATCGACAGAACGAGTTTATTTGCCGAAAGGGAAAGCGGCAAAATTTACCGAAGCACTTATTGCTCACGTGAAGGAACTGAAGCTGGGACCAGGAATCGAACCGGCAACCGATATTGGCCCAATGATCCTCGACACATTTCGCGAGAAAGTAGAAAGCCATGTGGCCGAAGCAGTCAGCAAAGGGGCGAAAGTCCTTACCG
>CAJCHQ010000733.1 GCA_903970295.1 Bryobacterales bacterium | reverse complement strand
CGCTAAAGCGGCAGCGCTGCTTGCTGAATTTTTGAAGACAGCCGGATGGGACCATGAACGAGCCACAGGGGCCGTCGTTCGTGAATATCTGGCATTGCGTTTGCTGAGTGATGACGCGCAAGCCAAGGGGTTGGTCACTGAGGCGATCGCTAAATTGAGCGATCATAAGTGGCCGTATCCGATTTTGAAATATTTGGACAAGGAAATTAGCCTGGATGACCTGATCAAAGAAACTGGCGACACTCAGTTGCATCGGGTTGAGATGCATACAGTCGTTGGCGTAGCCCTCTTCCTGGATGGCAAAAAAGAAGAATGTCTCGAGCATCTGAAGTGGATGGTGTCGTTGACCGAATACAGAGAGCGCATGGAATATCAGCTTTGCAAAAGAGTGCTGGACAAGTTGGAAAATAAAGCGACTGCCGTGCCTGCTCATTCAAAATCTGCTTTCGAAGACTAAGCAGATGACAGTTGCAAAACTGTTAGGATGAGGCCGCGACTTTTTTCACTTCTGAAATACGATCGGATTGTTAAACCCTGGAGGTTACGTCATGGATCGACCCGCTATTAGTGAGAACAGTCCTGCCTGGATGGCTTTTGTTTGGATATCATTTTCCATATCCACTTTTTTGATGGCGGCCGGTATCTATCATTTGCCTGTCGAATTGTGGGTGAAAGGATACATGGCGATGGGGCTGTTTTTTTGTGTTGGTTCTTGTTTTACACTGGCTAAAACTGTGCGAGACAATCATGAAGGAAGAAAGTTGATTAACCGGGTTTCGGAAGTAAAGACAGAGAGGCTGCTGCACGACTTTGAATTGAAAGATAGCGTGCGCTGATGCAACAATCAGCCTGAGCGACGTCCCAGCTTTTAGAGTCGTTCATACTGAGCAATTAGCATTTTGATATACTAGCCGGCCAGGCAATCTGAATTGTGACTGGCTGACGAGCAGCTGGTTCCGTTCGCGCTTCTCAATCTCACGATTATAAATCGATTACAACAAGGATAAGGCTATGAGTAACACACAGTTGACCGATGCAGTTAAAGCCGCCGACATTCAGTTCCCCGCTGCCAGTCCTATGTGTACATTAAGACAAAAAGTAGGTCTGACCGATGTCGAGATTAGCTATTCGCGTCCTGGAATTAAAGAGCGTCGAATATTTGGTGGCCTTGTCCCTTTTGGAAAATTGTGGCGCGCAGGTGCAAATCAGGCCACAAAAATAAGTTTCAGTACGCCGGTAAAATTAGGCGGTACTGATATTGCTGCTGGTGCATACATTCTGCTGGCAATTCCGGAGAAAGACGAGTGGACAATCATAATTAACAAGGATGTCAACCTGGCAGGCACCGGTAAATATGATGAAAAGCTCGATGTGGCCCGGGTGAAAGCTAAATCTACTGAGCTAAGCCATGTCGTCGATAATTACACAATCGAGTTCGATTCGCTCTCAGACGAATCGGCAAGTCTCAATTTCATTTGGGAAAAAACGAAAGTATCGGTCAAATTTGAAGTGGCTTACATCAAGAATTTGATCTCCCAGGTAGAAACCGCGATGAACTCGAGCGATGACAACAAACCTTATTTTCAAGCCGCGCTGCTTTTCCTGAATCATGACCATAACCTCCAGAAAGCTGCCGAATGGGTAGATGTTGCCATCAAAGAACGACCGATTTATCCGTTCTATCTGATCAAAGCAGCGATTCAAGCAAAACTGGGGGATAAGCAAGCGGCTCTCGCTACGGCAAAGCAAGCTAGCGAATCTGCGGCCCAAGCGAATGATACTGGCTTCGTATCGCGGACAGAGGACTTCATTGCAGGACTGAAGTAGAATCTCCGACTCAGCCAAACGAAAAGGGAATCAATATGGAATTCAGACAACTTGGTGGCTCTGGTTTAACAGTGCCGGTGCTCAGTTTCGGCGCGGCCACTTTTGGTGTCGGTCATGAATTTTTTGAAGCCTGGGGGAGCACTGATGTCAAAGAAGCGACGAAAATAGTTGACATCTGTTTGGACTCCGGCATCAATTTTTTTGACACTGCTGATATTTACTCTTACGGTTCATCGGAGGAAGTCCTCGGCAAAGCGATTGGCAAAAAGCGCGGCGATCTGCTCATCTCCACCAAAGCGACATTTCGCATGAACGACAAGCTGAACAATGTCGGTTCTTCCAGATATCACTTGATCAAATCCGTGGAGGATAGCCTGAAAAGGCTCGCTACAGATTACATCGATGTTTATCATTTGCATGGATTCGATGCCCTTACACCGGTCGAAGAAGTTTTGTCCGCGCTGGAAAATTTGGTTGCCAGTGGGAAAGTGCGCTACATTGGTTGCTCGAATTTCTCGGGTTGGCATCTGATGAAGTCTTTGTCAGTGTCAGAGCGATACGGTTGGTCGAAATACGTTTCCCATCAAGCTTATTATTCGTTGATCGGTCGCGAATACGAGTGGGAATTGATGCCTCTGGCACTCGACCAAAACGTGGGGACAATGGTTTGGAGTCCACTCGGTTGGGGACGATTGACCGGCAAAATTAGACGTGGTCAGCCCACACCTCTAGTCAGTCGCTTGCATCAAACGGCAGATAAAGGACCGCCTGTCGCTGACCAATATTTGTACAAGGTGGTCGACGCGCTGGACGAAGTGGCTAAGGGGACCGGCAAGTCGATTCCTCAAATTGCGCTGAATTGGCTTTTGCAGCGGCCGTCTGTCGTCAACATCGTCATTGGTGCCCGCAATGAAGAACAGCTACGTGAGAATCTTGGAGCCGTTGGTTGGCAGCTCAGTCAGGAACAGATTGCCAAGCTTGACCTCGCCAGCGAAGTCACACCGGTCTACCCTTATTGGCACCAAGCCCAATTCGGGGAGCGTAATCCGGCGCCATGCGCGCCTCGCAAAAAGTGAGTTGGCAGTTGCCTGCAAACTGACTGACTACGTGCTTTGAACATGATTACGGCGTGCCGTTAACCATGTGGGCTTCTGGGTTACCGCTGGCGCCAGCGCCGTGAATAACTTTGTTCATTTTTACTTCCAGGTCGCGGCAGCGCGCGAGAAGCTTGGAGTTGTGCGCATCTTTGGCGCTACCCGAGGACAATTTTTCACTGAGATGGTCGACGTGTGATTTTAGCTCGTCATATTCTTCGGTTGACAGTGAGCCATTGGTTCGCCAATAGAACAGCTTGCGCAATAGATGGTCACGAAAGGCGTAGACGTCCTTCGAATCGAAATAATCAGACTCGCTCACTTTCTTCTCGCCAGCAAGAGCCGCCTTCAGTTTTGCTTGCAGCGTATTCAGATCCAGGAGCAGCCCCTCGGCATCGGGAAATCTCATCACGCCGGCAGAAACCAGAGAGGTTTGTTTGTATTGCAGCTTGCCAAGTAGGACGCGGAATTCAGAAGCTTGGGCGGCCGTCAATTGCCCTGAATTTGTTGCCTGCGAGACTGCATTGTCCAGTTGGATCAGATCGTTGTCAAAGTTGGTCAATTGCTTTGATTGGGTGGGGCTGAGGAGGCTGCCGACCCGCTGCCAACCGTCAGATTTGACATCCATTTGTTGCTGGATAAAGGCGTCCCAACCAGCTGTAGCAAGAGCCGTCTGGCTCAATGCCAGTGCCGTTGTCAAAGCCAAAATCGCCGATAGCCGCTGGGAGAATGCCATGGACTCAATCCTGTGATATGACTCTTGCTTAACAGCAAGACGCCGAACCCCAGAAAAGTCTACAACAAGTGCTCCTGTGCTGTATGATCTGCGGGATTCGGCTTTTTCGGCACACCCTTCCCCGGATTGATTGGTGACAACCATGATCAGGAGCGAACTTTCGATGCAAAAACGGTACCATCGCTTGGGTAATTTGGCAGGTCTGATGGGACTTGTGCTCGCTGCCGGGCAATCAGCGGCACTAGCCGAGGACAACGACGCCAAAGCGGCCAAGCTGGGCAGCGTCGAGGTTGTCGGCGCCCAAGCCTCAAGCGTGGCGGAAATTGCCGAACCGGAAAAAAAACTGCACGAGCTCGATGAACAGCGACATTCATTTGACGAACAGCGTGACCATTTGCAAGAAATACGTCTGCAGATTGATGAACAGTCACAAGCTCTGCAAGAACAGAAAATGCATTTGGACGGTACGCGTTTGCAATTAGACGAACAGGGTCGTCAGTTGCAAGAACAAAAGCAGAAGCTTGACGACCAGCGCCAACAATTGGACGAAAAAGGAAGACAGTTGCAAGAGCAGCGTTTTCAATTAGATGGTCAGCGATTTCGCCTCGACGAATCAGGTCATCATATCGACGAAGAAAGATTGAACCTGGACAAACAGTGGCATATTCTCGACGTGAAGAGATTGACAAACGATCAGCTAAGACGTCAAATCGAGGAGCAAAAGCGCAAAAAAGACGAAGCCATAAAAAAATAATTGGTTCGCTTTTTGGCCGGGCACATGAGCATGCAAGCAGATGCTATTTTAGAAATTGCTTTGAAAATGTATTCGACCTGCCGAACGTATTCTGATGTCGGCGAAGTCAAGGTCGTCCCTCCCATTGGCCATTCCGATATCAAGTTCAGGACACAGTTTGCACGACCCGACAAATTTCGCTTCGAATGGGCGCGATGGCATCCATATTTTGGGCAGGAAGGCAGCGAAATCGAAAATGCGATTTGGTCGGACGGCGAACAGACAAAATCAAAAATTCAGGGCAAAGTCGAAACGAGAGATGGCCTAGCCTCGGCTCTGGCTGCGGCTGCTGGTGCATCCTCTGGAGCTGCTCTGCGAATTTCCTCGATTCTGATGCCGGAATTGATGCCTCTGACACGCAGTTGGCATCTATTAAACAATTTGGTTTTGTTGCCCGATCAGACGATCATTAGTCAGCTCTGTTATCACATCCGGGCCACGTCGATTAGCGAAAATGACACCGATATCTGGATCGCGAAAGAAGGCATGCTTCTGCGCCGAATACGCGAGCAGAAGCTATCCAATGAGGCTTTCGTCGAAGGTCGCTACATATACGAATGCACATATACCGAAGTGAAAATGAATGAGGATTTGCCCTCTGAGATTTTTCATCGCGCTCGTCGCAAAAGAGACTATCAATAGAAATAGGCTCGGGCGCTTCAAGCCGCTGCCGAGAACCTCGCCTTCATTTATATCGAACTTGGTAGAATAGATCGTTTTGTGCGGCAGGTGAAAATCAATCCGTGGATCAGATTCTCGCTTTCGAAATTGATGGGCATAAATTTGGTTTGCGCCTGCAATCTGTTCAACGGGTTGTGCAAGCTGTTGAAATCCAGCCTGTGCCAGATGTTCCAGATTCAATCGCTGGGCTGATCAATGTTCATGGCACCATCGTTCCTGTATTGAATACTCGCAAGCGATTAGGATTACCCGAGCGTCCGTTGGCTCTGAGCGACTATTTTGTCATTGCCACGACTGACAAGCAACCGATAGCCTTGATCGTCGATTCGATTCAAGGCGTAGTCGATCATGCAAGCGATCAATTGACTTCACTTACAGGCGTCTTGCCGGAAGACAGCCCCGCGAGCGTCCTGCGTATGGTCGATGGCATTTTGTTGGTCTACAATCCAGACAAATCGCTCAAAATCGACGAATGGTCGACTCTGGCACTCGCGCTCGATAAACATGACCAGGGAAATTGATCACCGCTTGTTGGTGCGTTTGAACGATCATTTAGTCGAGCATATCGGTTTGAATTTTTCGCCCGACCGCCTGCTCGACTTCGCCAAGCGAGTCAAAGCGGCAGCGAAAGAATTTGGCATGGAGCCTGAAGATTGTGTTAAATGGCTTCTCAGTTCAGCCTTGACCGAAGAGCAAATTCATACTCTGGCTTATCATTTGACGATTGGCGAAACTTATTTCTTTCGCGATCCTCGCGCTTTTGAGGTATTGGAAGACGAAATTCTTTCTCGGTTGATCAAGCAGCGCCGTCCTACCGCCAAGTATTTGCGAGCCTGGAGTGCAGGTTGTTGTACCGGTGAGGAGCCTTATTCGCTTGCTATGTTACTGAGGCGAATGATCGCAGATATCGATTCCTGGCGAATCTCCATTCTCGGTACCGACATCAATCCCCATTTTCTGAAAAAGGCCACCCGCGGCATTTACGAGCCCTGGTCCTTTCGCATCACGCCACCGCAAGTGAAAGAGCATTTCTTTACTCATACGCAGAAAGGTACTTACGAGATAGCCGCCTCAGTCAAGAGTATGGTGCACTTCGCTCAGATGAATCTAGTCGATGAGAAAACGCCACCAATGCTGATTCTCTCATCAATGGATATAATTTTTTGTCGCAATGTCCTCATCTATTTTCATCGCGATCAAGTAACGCGAGTTCTCAAACGATTACACGCGGCCCTGGGCCCTGGTGGCATTATCGTTTCTACGCCCTTCGAACTCTCGTCGATGCCCGATCCATTGTTTGAGCGACTACCACATAGAGGCGCAGTCTTATTGCGCAAGCGCGAGCTGAGTCATTCCGCTGTCGTGGATTTCAAAGAGATTGAACCAATGCCCGCTTATGGCACCACTTTCAGTGCTGGCAAAAAGTTTTCTCAGCCCGCCACAAATTTGGCACTGCCTTTCAAATACGCGCCTCCGGTTCTGCCTGAGAAAGTCGGGGAAGATCAAGCCGGAACCAATCTGCAGGCGATTGTAGCGAAAGCGCAGGCATTACTGGATGGCGGTCGGAACGCGGAGTGTGTGGATTATTTGCTGCCAACCTGTTCCGGGCAAGACGTCAATGCCAGGCTTTTCTTTCTGCTTTCTGTGGCCTATTCGAATGATGGCGATCTGGTTCAAGCCCTGACTTGGATCGAGAAGTCGATTGACGGCGATAAACTCAATCATTGTTCTTACCTGGTCCGGGCTAACATTTTGCAGGCAATGGGGAAGCTGCCCGAAGCAATGGCGACCCTCAGGCAAGCATTGTTTTTAGAGCCGGAATTTGTCGTCGCCGAATTCTACCTGGCCAACATGTTGCTGCAACTGGGCAAATCGCAAGAGGCAAGAAAGCGCTTGCGCGGAGCACTCACCCTGCTCAGGCAATATAATGAAGAAGAGCCTGTGCCAGAGTCTGAAGGGTTGACGGCCGGGCGGCTGATTCAAATAATTGAATCATTGCTCAAGGAGACCGTTAACTAATTGTCAAGACGGTTGACAATCGGTGTGGTACCGAATATGGTGCCGAGGGCAAATCCAGGGAATTAGAATGCTTAACCCAGACGATCAAGAGTGCCTGCGAATTTTGCGGGAGCGAGCCAAGATGTTAGCTCGGGAAGAGCTGCCTGAGCCGACTGTCTCGGCCGATGATTTGGATGTCGTGCAGTTTGTCGTGGGCACCCAGCATTATGCTTTCGACGGAAATTTGGTGCGAGAAGTCAGTCCCTGTAGGCATTTGACTCGCATTCCCTGCACGCCACCTTTTATTGCCGGGGTGGTCAATGTGCGCAGCGAAATCATTCCGGTTCTAAATACGCGAGTGCTTTTTCATTTGCCCAACGATCCTCCCAGCCATAGCAAATTGGTCATTCTGCAAAACGATGAGGCGCGTCTAGCTCTGCTCGTCGACGATGTGGTGGGCGTCAGCACGATTTCTTTGACCAGCTTGCAGCCTGCACTGAAAACCATGTCGCAGGCTCAGACCAAATATATGCTCGGGCTGACAGAGGGTTCGATCATTGTGATTGATGCGATGTCATTGATGAACGATCCGCGGATCGTCGTCAACGAAACGGTCGATTGATTGGCGGGTAAAATTTGGTGAGGAAACGGGCTTGACTAACTCGGATCAAGAATTTTTGAAAAAGCTTCGCCAGGCTTTTGCCTTTGAGGCCAAGGAACAACTGCAAATCATCTCGGTGAATATTCTCGAGTTGGAAAGGCAGCAAGACGAAAAATCGCGCCTCGGCCTTGTCGAAGTGATGTTTCGGCAGGCTCACAATTTGAAGGGTTCCGCTCGCGCTGTCAATATGTCCAATATCGAGTCGCTCTGCCAGTCCCTCGAAGCAACCCTGGCTGAAATGAAAAAGGGTAGAATTCCTGTTCTCGAAAATTATTTGGACATTTTACTTTTGTGCGTTGATATTCTGGATCGCCTCCTTGCCGATGGAGACAAAGCCAGCCAGGAGTTGGAGTCGACGATCGCCAGAACCAAGCAAGATTTAGCCCGCTTCTTCGCAGACTTCGATGCACAACCCGAGACCGCTACTGCCGAAAAGACCACGCCCGCTGCCTCGATTACCGCCCCTCTTGAAAGTGGTGCGACTGCTGCCTCTGCCGGCAACGAGCGACTGGTAAGCATGGACAGCATCAGGCTCTCCGCTGTCAAATTAGACGAGTTGCTTTTGCAAGCGGAAGAAATGCTATCGATTAAACGCGCAGCCATCCAACATGCGGCTGATATTGCCTCTCTCACCGATGACGTCCAACAGTGGAAAAAAGAATGGCAGAAGTTCGATAGCAACATTCGCTCGCTACGCTGGTTGGTCGACAAACATTTGACCGATGGTGACTCAGTTCCCTTCGGCGGTCAGATTGCCAAAGTGCTGGAATTTCTCGAATGGAATAACACCAGAGTAAGCAGCTGGCTATCTCGACTGAACGCTCAGCGCAAGCTGGTTTATGGCGACACTCATACGATCTCGGTCAGTGTCGATTCTTTTCTGGAAAGTACCAAGAAATTATTGATGATGCCTTGTGCGGTTTTAGTGGAAGGTTTTCCTCGCTTCGTACGCGACATATCGCGCGATTTGGGTAAGGAAGTTGATTTGATCATGTTGGGTACAGAGATCGAACTCGATCGCCGTATTCTCACGCAGGTACGCGATCCACTCGTGCACTTGATTCGCAACAGCATCGATCATGGGATCGAGACGCCTGAGGCCCGACGGGCCGCGGGAAAGCCGCCCAGGGCATCGCTTATGGTGGCAATCAATCAAATTGAATCAGGCAAAGTAGAAATCAAAGTTTACGATGACGGTGCCGGTATCGACGTCGAAAAAGTGAAAGCAGCGGCCATTAAAGCTGGTGTGATCACCCCTGGCGAAGCCCAGACTATGACAAGCGACGAGCAATTAGAACTGGTCTTCCAATCAGCGATCACAACCAGCCCAATCATTACAGACATGTCAGGGCACGGTCTGGGGCTCGCTATAGTCAAAGAGAACGTCACCAATATTGGGGGCAGATTGTCGGTTTCGACGGTTGCCGGTGTCAGCACCACATTCAGCATGCTTTTGCCGGTTACCGTTGCCACTTTTCAAGGCATCTTGCTCGATGTATGCGGTGAGACGGTGACGGTGCCAAAGGTCAATTTATTGCGCGTCTTGCGCCTGGAATCAACAAATATAAAAATGGTCGAGAACCGAGAGGCCTTCGATTTTCAAGGCGGTCTGGTGCCTCTATTCAAACTGGCTGATCTGCTCGAGGTAACCAGTAGGAAAGCGAAAGACGAAGTGGCGCCATATCTGTTGGTCGCGGTAGTCAGAGCCGGAGACGACATCATTGGCTTGACAGTCGACGAGATTCTCGAAGAGCAAGAAGTTCTGGTCAAACGTCTGGGTACGCCTCTCAATCGCGTGCGCAATGTCTCCGGTGTGACCATCCTGCGCACAGGTGAGGCCGTGCCGGTTTTGAACGTTTCTGATTTGGTAAAAACTGCTTTCGCCCAAGCGATCAAACCAGGTGCCATCGCCGCCCATTTTTTGCAAACCACTGCCAAGAAACGTATTCTCGTCGTGGACGATACTCTTACTTCGCGCATGCTCGTGAAAAATATTATGGAAGCCGCAGGCTACCTGGTCAAAACCGCAGCCGATGGAGTCGAAGCTTTAGCCGAATTGCATGCCGAACCATTCGATATGTTGCTTGCCGATGTCGAGATGCCACGCATGGAT
>CAJCHQ010000732.1 GCA_903970295.1 Bryobacterales bacterium | reverse complement strand
GCAGCAAAGACACCTGGGTCGTGGAGGATTCGCACTGAGTAAGCAGAGTCAAATTCAGAGTGATGGGAGCAAACCGCACGTCGATCTCCCGGGTCTCCAAAATGGAACTGAGAAATTCGTTCAAAGTTCGCTTGTCCAGCAGACCCCACGCAGCCGACCAATGCTTTCGCGCGTAGCCGAAGCGATGTATTGGATGAGCCGTTATGTCGAACGTGCCGAGCACATCGCCCGTATCGTGCTAGTCAATTCGCACATGCTCATCGACCTTGGAGAACTTCAGCCGGATAGCCAATCCAAACAGTGGCTGGGCGTTTTGCGCATACTGAGGTTGGACCAACGGGCGGAAGTGCAAGAGACTTTGCAATCTGGTAAGCCTCTGGTCGGCTCTCACGTTTCTAATTTCATGGCCAGCGAAAGCAATCGCAGCCTCATCTCTTGCTTGACCAAAGCCAGAGAGAATGCCCGTAGTATCCGCGAGAACATCTCCACTGAGATGTGGGAAACGTTGAATACTCTCTATTGGTCATTGCTTGGCGATGACGTCAAACAGCGCTTCGAAGAGTCTCCGCAGGAGCTTTTTCATTCGGTGATTATGGGTTCATTGCTCTTTCAAGGCGTCGCCGATCAAACTCTGCCTCACGCACAGAGCTGGCAATTCATCCAGTTGGCCAAGTATCTCGAGCGCGCAGACATGGTCTGCCGCATCGTCGACACCAATTTTGACATTCTTCAATCTTCCGGAGATTTTTGCGAAACCCCACTGCGCAACATCCAGTGGATGGGAGTCCTGCGCAGCTGTTGTTCGATCGAAGCCTATCGGCGAAAACATCTGGGCGATTTGGATCCCCTGAGATTGGCCGCCTTCCTAGTTCTCGATATGGAATCACCGCGCAACGTTCGTTATTCGATCAATGCAGCGCGCAAAGCCATTGGTGGCATCTCACGCAGCGTTCATCAAGGTCAAACTGATGCCGCCGAGCGCATCCTCGGACGACTCAATGCTTACCTGGAATATGCCGAAATCAGTCAGATTTCCGGCGCCAATTTAAACACGTTTCTGCGCCACATTCAGCAGAGCATTTCAGAGGCCTCAATCGCGATCGAAAACGATTACTTCCTTCACTAGACCGCACGGTTACGCTTTTTTCTAGACGATGACTTTAGGCTTGTTCCGATCTTTCAGTACCACTCAATTATCATTGCGACTTTAAATAAATGCTTCTATCTATCACGCACACAACCGATCTCGTCTACACCGATTTCATTAACGAATCGGTCATGGAATTGCGCATGGCTCCCCGGCAGGAGCAAAACCAACGACGTCTGTCTTTTGGTCTAGACATCGGTCCGGCCACTTCAGTCAAGAGCTATTTTGATTGGCTCGGAAACATGATCCATGCTTTTTCGATTAACGCGCTGCACAATCAAATTCAAATCATTGCCACCAGTATTGTAGAAACCGATGCCCGCCAGAACCGGCTGGAGCACTTTCCCGATGTTTGGATTCGCGATGCCAATTTCGATTATACTTTGTGCGATTTTCTCTTGTTTGGTGGTCCTGTCGTAGATTCGGAACAGCTGAGAAGCCTGTCAAATTCATTGACGCAAGTCACTGCGCGCAATACGCCGATCAAATTAGGAAATCTAGTCCTCTCAATGTTGCGGCTGATTCACGATGAATTCGATTATCAGAAAGGCATCACGACGTCCGCTAGCCCGATCACAGAAATTCTCGAACATCGCAAAGGCGTGTGCCAGGATTTTACCCATTTGATGATCGGTATGGCTCGCTCTCTGAACATTCCCGCGCGCTACGTCAGTGGCTACATTCACCCCGATAGGCAGCGTCTGCGCGGCTACACGCAGACTCATGCATGGGTCGAAATCTTTTTCCCGTCCATGGGTTGGGTAGGCGTTGATCCCACGAATAATTGTGTCGTCGGCGAAAATTTTGTCAAAGTCGCGATTGGACGAAATTTTCAAGATGTCACCCCCAACAAGGGAGTCTACAAGGGAAAAGGCGAAGAGACTATCGACGTCACCGTAAGTTCTGATGAACTACGGGCGGTGCCAGTTGAATTAGCTGCCGAAAGATCCGGTGCCCTCAATGTGCCGTGCTATGCTGGTGGACGCCTCGATTCCTCCGAGCAGCAACGAGAACAGCAACAGCAAGAGCAGCAAGAACAGCAGCAGCAATAGCGCTTTAAGAAAGTAAACTCGTGTTTTTCTGACATGCCCATTTGAGGCTGAAGGGCTTACAGGGGTGGGCTTTTTAGTTTGACCGGAAACCGCACGGAAATCGGATGAATCGCTCGCAAACGTTCTGCCGGCAAGCCTTCCAGCAGTCTGTCAGAAAAGCCCCAAGTGGAAGACAGCAACGAGTGGGAAGAACGTGATTGAGGCACTCCGTTCGCTTTCCTAGCGAACGGTTCCACTTTCTCGGCGACAGCTGACGCTATCACCTCGAAAGCGGTTAACAGAGAACAGAGCCGCTATTTGATTAGCATTTTGCGCTCGGTGAGAACCGGAGAGTGAACTTCATCGGTCCAAACTTCAAATTTGTCGAGAAGATGGTTTCCATACGATGTCGTGATTGCGCAATCGGCGGCGTCGCGACCGGTCGCCATGAGAATCCAGCCTATGCGGCGTTCGTGGTGCCTTGCATCGAATGTATGCCAACGTCCGCCCAGATAGACCTGAAAACACGCGCTGAAGTCCATCGGTGTGTCACTAGGTGGCACGCCGATGTCGCCAAGGTAACCCGTGGCATAACGTGCCGGAATGTTCATGGCTCGGCAGAAAGTAATAGACAAGTGAGTCACATCGCGACAGACACCTTTGCGCTCCTCATAGACATCGCAAGCTGTTTTAGTAGGGCGAGCATACTGGTAGCCGAATTCAACGTTCTCATGTACCCAGTCCCGAATTGCCTGGGCTCTCGCCCAGCCTGGAGGCGTGTCAGCAAACAGTTTCCAGGCGGTGTCGGTTAGTCGGTCGACTTCACAATAGCGGCTTGGTAGCAGGTATTCCAACGTGTCTGTCGGGAGTTCATCGACGGGGTGCTGGATCGCATCTTCGAAGGCCGGCTCTGGTATTCCGACGTCCTCGATCACACTGTCGCTCCAGATGCGGAATTTGCCGACCGGCGAAAGCAGCCGCGCGCACCGATTACCGAAGCAGTCGATAAACTCTTCGATTGGAACAACCGGGTCGGTCTTTAATTCATCCGGATGCTTGAGGTCGGCTGTCCGTGAGGGCAGCACGAACAGCAAGAATGTCATCGCCGTCTGCTGTGGTAAGTCAAAAATGATTTCATAGCCGATACGAATTAGCATGGACTTCTCCGGGCTATAGGGAAGAACCTAATGTTCTCTAACGTTGACCGATGACTTAGTTTATCAGCTTGGCCTGAGTGGGCAAGAGTAAGCGGCTGAGGCGCTTAATACAATTTCAATGAAGGGTTTTGCGATGACCTCGTTTCGCCCGTCTTTAATCAAGTATATGGTACTAGATATGGTGCGTTAATTGGATTCTGTGGCGTCGCATTCTTTTCAGTATGACTCTCGTGAATGCCCTACCATGACTGGGTCTTTGTGGAGCGAACGATTCGCGAAGATTGCTCCGCGTCGAAAAGTTTTGACGATTAGCAGTTCTTGATGACTGACAATTTTCGAAGGCAGCGAAAAAAGAACGACCAGATATAAGATTCAAACTCTAAATTTCGTTTCTGAATTATGGGCCATAGTTTTTTCGGCTCATTATGAACAGCAGCGAGCGAGAACGGAACGGGATCATAGTGGAAGAAATTAAATTTGCATATCTTGCGGCAAGAATTTTGAACTTTTTGCGCGCTCACGTCGTTTATAAATCTAAGTAGTTCGGAAGTTCATCCGATTTCCGAATAGAGATCGGACGCGTCGACGGGGAGGGATTCAATATGTGGACCAGCGCAAAAATCCGGCATCACATTTCTGACATACCAGACGGGCAAACTTTTGCTACGCGTGAATTCTTAGGTTACGGCACACGAGATGCTGTGGACAAAGCAATTCAAAGATTGGTTAAGGGACAAGTAATCGTGCGTGTCGCTCGCGGAGTTTTCCTCAAAACACTCATTGTTGAAGGTGTACTGCAACTGCCTAGCCTCGCCCAAATCGTGCTAACAAAAGCACAAGCATTCGGCAAGCAAATCTTAGTTCATGGAAATGACGCGGCCTATGCTTTGGGCATCGCTACGACCAAGAATGAGGAGCCAACTTTTACGGCATCAGGATCTTCATCGTCGTTTATTTGTCTCGATCCCGATCTTGGTGAGGTGCGAGTGCACTTCCGAAGCTGCAGCCCATTAGCCAAGAAATTTGGTGATACACCTATTGGATTGATTTTCAGAGGTATGAGATCTTTGCCCAAAGATTTGCGCACCTGTGATGCGCTAAATCTAGCTACGGAAGTTTGCAATTTTGGCAGAATTGAAAGAAAGGAATTTCTCGATTCCGCAAAATGGATGCCATCATGGCTCTCGCGGCTGATTCTAGCAGTTTCGTTGCCGAATGAAACTACTCAGACTATGGTTGCTGCTACTGCTGCTTCTGGTACGGCAGTTTCGCCATCGTGGGAATTCCTTAAAAAACACATGACGGAGGAAGAATACTCAGATTTCGCGAAGCGGGAATTAAAAACGTGGATTCCGCCCTGGATTGAATTTCCACCGGCGCCGCAACCCGACTGGAATTTGCTTTCAAAAACGAAGTCGAAGTCGAAGTCGGAGTCGAAGCCGAAGCCGAAGCCGAGTTAGAAGGGCGGTCCCTAATTGTGGCTTGAGCCGGCTGTCGTGAGAGTATCCGAAAGCATGTATTGTCTGGCGAGTTCTTGGAAGTTTTTGATTTGATCTTTCTTCCAAGCATCGTCCTGGTTCAATTCGACGGCCATTAAGTCTGCTACTTTTGGAGCCATCGCTAACGCCGCTTTTGCGTTCAAGAATAACGCACGGACGCGCCTGGCTAAAAAATCCTCGACCGTGCGCGACATTTCAGAGCGCGCGGCCCACACCACCTCAGCTCCGCAATAAGGCAGCGCTTCGTTAAGCGGCTCTCCTAAAGCTTTGTTTTCCTTGATCAAGGATTGTATGTGCATGGCGTCTGAACCCCAAAAAGCCAGTTTGCCTAAACTCTTAGTGTCTTTCTGGCAGCCATGTATTTTCAGAGTCTTGGTTACCGACGGCTTTTCGTCCAATTTGGCCAATGTGATGGCGTGGTCCACGCAATCTTCGGCCATGCGTCTGTACGTGGTCCACTTGCCACCACAAATGGTTAATAGACCAGAGCCGTCGATATGAATCGTGTGGTCGCGAGAGAGTGCAGAAGTACTGGCCGCACCATTCGATTTGACCAACGGGCGAATGCCGACGAACACGCTGAGAACATCTTGTCGCGTTGGTTTGTGGCTTAGATACTTTCCGGCGGTCTCGAGGATGAATTCGATTTCGTGATCGAATGGACGCGGCTCCAGAATCGGTTCGTCGATCGGCGTGTCAGTCGTGCCCACGATTACATGCTCGTGCCAGGGGATGGCGAACATGACGCGGCCGTCGCTGGTGTGCGGCACCATGATGGCGCTGGAGCCAGGCATGAAAGAGCGATCGAAAACCAAATGAATACCCTGACTTGGAGCGATCATGGTTTCGGCATTGGGCTCGGCCATTCTTCTCACGCCATCGGTAAAAGCGCCGGTGGCGTTGATTACGACTTTTGCCTTGATCGAAAATTGTTTGCCGGTTTCGAGATCTCGGGCATTTACTCCATTAACGTAACCATCGTTATCTTTAGTCAGACCGCTGACGGGGGCATAGTTGAGAATCGCTGCGCCTTGCTCGATTGCCGTCGTGACAAGATTTATCAACAGTCGGGAGTCGTCGAATTGCCCGTCATAATAGATGACACCGCTGCGTAATCCGTCCGTTTTTATTGTCGGCAGTTCTTGCAAAATCTCGGTTCTGGAGAGAATGCGCGACGGCCCGAATCCGTATTTCCCGGCGAGGAGGTCATAGACTTTCATTCCCATTCCGTAGAATGGCGCTTCCCACCAGTCATAATTGGGTACGATGAAGGGCAAATCGTGCACCAGGTGCGGTGCATTTTGTCTGAGCAATCCGCGTTCTTTCAGTGCTTCCATGACGAGGGAGATGTTGCCTTGCTCGAGATAGCGCACTCCGCCATGCACAAGTTTTGTGCTGCGGCTCGATGTTCCTTTGCCGAAGTCGTTTTGTTCGAGCAGGAGCACTTCGTAGCCACGAGATGCGGCATCTACGGCTACCCCCACTCCGGTGGCTCCGCCTCCGACTATCACCATGTCCCATTCATTGGTTTGGGACAGGATTCGCTCGACCATTTGTGATCTGAACATGGCAGTCTCTTTTCGGACTCGAGCCCGGGCAATGTGAGAGGTGAATTCTCGGCATGACCCAGGCCAGTACCGGCTTGGATAGAATCAGCCAGTATACATTATTGGAATCCGTGATTGAGTGATTGGCATCGCCCGAGGGCAGTCGCGTGGCTAAGGATTACTAGCTTTTCTTCTTAACTACTGGGGGCGGAGGCGGTGGCTCTGCTGGTTTTGCTTGCGGTGCCACTCTGGGCGCCTCATGCTGGACCGGCCCTGGTGTGGCTACAGCTCTCGGCTGTGCTGCTTCCCTCGCCGCTGCAGCGCGCTGTGCTGCTTCGGCGCGCTGTGCTGCTTCTCTCGCCGCTTCGGCGCGCTGTGCTGCTTCCCTCGCCGCTTCGGCGCGCTGATTTTCGAGAGTCTGTCTCTGTTGAGCGGCGGCGACTGCAGCGGCATTACTTTCCGCTGTCTCAGGGACTCGAGTCGTAACTGTTCTCTCTCCATGTGGTTGAGCGGTGCTGACTGGATACTGGCTGGATTGAATAACAGGGCGGGGCGTTGGATGAGTCGCCGGGGGCGCTTCTATTTGTGTTGTTGTTGTTGTTGTTGTTGGCGCGAACACACGGGTGTTGCTCACCGAGTTGTTCGTTTCGTTTACTGTTGAGCTGAACCTGCTTGACCGCTGAATGTTATTGATTGTATTGCCACCGTTGTAGTTATTGACCACGGTACTGGTTGTGACGAAGGTTTCGCTCGAGCGACCCGCGGGATATTGCTGCAAACTCTGTTGGACTCCGCTGTAGCCTATGTTCTGGCGTCCCAGTTCGGCCTGAAAGCCGTTGTTCCAATTTGGCTGTGGACGGTAAAAACCAAGTGGCGGCGGCGGCGGATAACCACCAACTCCGATGTCCAAATCAAAGTTTCCGAGTCTGACGCCTAGATTGATCCCTCCAGCCATACCGGCTAGACCGTAGGCGTAAGGGTCGCAGTTGGGAGCTCCAGGATTCCAGCCGGGCTGAAATTGGAGCGTAGCCACTTGTTGTGGTCCGATGTCGGTCTGCATGAAAACGGCAGTGCCAACCGGCTCGCCGAATCTTCCCACAATATTGACGTTCTGTAGATTCTGACCAAAACCGGCGGCGTTGAAATCTTGGCGCGTGTCATATAGTAACTCTTGCGCTAACTGCATCCCCCCTGGGCCCTGCCGTTGCAAGTTGGATATCTGAATACTGAGTTCGGCAGCGGCTTGTTGGGATTGGCCATTGCCCATCAACTCTGTCACTCGTGCTGCTGCAAATTCTTCTACCATTGTTTTTTCTCTCCAGGGAGTACAAGGACATTCTGATTGCAGTCGAGTGACCCCGCCATGGGGTGATTACGCAATTGTCGCTAGCTCGTGGGGGGAGTACGCGGTCTCTGATAGTCGTCGAAAAATGTCCATGAAACCTGAATATTGCTGACAAATCTCCCGATACTTGCGGGGAAAACCGAGAAAAAGTCGCTGAAATTATGGGGTACCGCAGGCAAACGTCCCTAGTTATTGCGCTCTTCTCGCGTTTTTCTGACGGAGCTTGGGAAAGCCTACTGGCAAACGTTTGCGGTCGATTCATCCGATTTCCGTGAAGTTTCCGGCCAACTCGACAAGCCTTTCTCCGCTACCCTTTCAGCCTCAAAAGGGCGTGTCAGAAAAGCCCCCTGTCAGCAAAACACAGCCACCACAGCGACGTTCACGTCCATTTAATTCTTTCCGGCTATGCATCAAGTGCGCTGTCGGGAACCCACCGATACACAGACGTGCTGGCGTAGCCAAAGCGATTGCGGTCGGTCTGTTTTCTGTCAAAAACCGAAACAGAGTCAAACTGCAAATTGCGGTGTGCAGCGTTGTTGTTGAACATCTCACCATTGCCGGTATAGATCGCTGCGTGGGAATGTTCACCCATTCCTCTGTGCCCAACGAGCACATCGAATGGCTGCAGGCTGGACGACGAACCGTTCCAGGCAAAGCGCTCGAAGTGTCCGCGGCCGTGTGCGGCCTGCATCTCCCGCTCGAGATTGTAGACGCTATCCACTACTCCCAAGCCAAGGGCGCGGTGCAAAATCGTCGAAACCGTGCGGGCGCAGGCAAGTCTAGGATCGAGACCCCGTTCACCCAACACCAACTCCGGTCTTTGCCTATTCAACTCCGCTGTAGCTGTATAAAGTACTTGTTCTCTGAGTGAGTTCAATCCGGCGCTCGCTTCAAGTCCGGGTGACGTCGAAAAGTTCGGAATGGGCATAGCCTGAACTTTGTTTCCGTCACCGCGTTCTTCAGTACGATTCGAATTGCCATATCGACTGACGGCTCTCTCTGAGTGGGGGCGCAACACGTGATGCACGCTATAGGCATGCTCCGGCTCGTGCCGATAATAGGGTTCGTGCTCGCGACGGTAAGCGTATTCCGGTCGATGGTGCAGGCGGTGATGCCAGCTTTGCACTGCATGATGATGGCCTGGATTGACCCAATGATGAGCACCTTCGTGACCTGTGACATGCGCCCGACCGGGCTCTGGCTGACGAATGCTGACAGTCGGTAAATGACCATCTGCGGTATTGTCCATTCCTGTCCCAGGAACCACACCCTGATATTCGTAAGGAAAAATATTGCTTCGGGCCGCCTGCGATGGTGGAACGAACTCAAAAATTTCGGATGGCTGCATTAATGTCATGAGAGGCGCCCCTGCGGAAAGATTTCGCTTGAATGGATCTTTTGAGCCCATTTGTGCTGACAAATCTATCAATGGAAGCTGACAGAACTGTGACATGGCTTCTTAAGCCCGTCCGACCTTTAGCTCGCTATGGGAGCCAGACCTTTAGGCGTCCCGGCCCGTGGCGTCCCGGCCCGTGGCGTTCCGGCCCGTGCCGTTCCGGCCCGTGGCGTTCCGGCCCGTGCGCACATTCGGAAAGCGATCGAGATGACCGCTGTAGTCTCCGAAAACCCGCACCATCGAGTCGATAATATTGTTGTTGATCTCGACACCGTAGACCGATTTTTCTTTGAATGTCAAGGCGGAGAGCAAATCTCTGCCGCCACCAACTCCTACAATCAACATTATGGAGTCATGGCGAATGGTGTGGACAAGATTGGTCAAATCGAATTTGAGATGTTGGACCCTGGAAAAGTCTCCGTCGAATTTTGTCAGAACGGTATCTGCACCAGCATCGATCGTCAAATTCAATTCGCTCACTTTTTTGTCTGACGGTCATGCCGAACATGGCGATCGAGATCGCCATAAAGCCGAAGTGGTACCACATCGTGACGCTGAAGATTCGCGTCAGTAGAATCTCGAACATCAAGGTGGAAAGTGCCGTTAGAAAAAGCCCGGCATAGACTCCGCGCCAGGGCTTGCTGGGGCGTCGAGATCATCCGTCATGTTAACATCCGACAACAAAGTTAATCACTGACTTCTATCTATTTCGCCGGTGTTTGTGTGCTGTTCGGAGGCCTAGGCGTGTTCTTGCTGGCATCTGCCGGCGCCGACGCGTAATTGCGCACATAAAGACTGGTGCCGACTGGCTGCAACTGGGGCTGCCCTGGTCGAGCCTTGTCTTGAAGCAGTCCCTGCAAGTTTTGCGCTGACTTGTCCAGTTCAGCGGCCTGGGCGTTGCCGGCTCTAATATTTGCCGCGCGTTGGCTGTCATAGCCTGTTTTCAGGCGATCGAGCAATGACCTGGCGTCGTCAGGTAGCGAGGTTGGATCGTAATAACGCCCGCGATAATATGAGCGCATATTTTCTTTGATCTCGTTCGTCGTTTTGTCGATATAGCTGCTGCCATTTTGCTTGGTTTGGTCCGCCGTCTTCTGGCTTTCCTCCAAGCGCATTCGTTTTTCCCGCTCCACCTGCTCCCGTACAAGTGAAAGCATTTTGTCGGCAGACGGTGAACCAGTGCTGGTAATACCATTGGTGGTGCCGGCACCAGTTGCCCCTGTCGCGGTCGCCCCTGCGCCAGAGCCACCGATGCCATTAGTGCCCGTGCCAGCTGCGCCAGTTCCTGTAGTATTGCCGATGCCGACGCCCGTGCCTGGCGCCCCATTACCAGGTAAGCCAGTGCCTGGCGCGCCAATTCCGGCAGTCGTGGTTGCACCGGTTCCGGGTGCTCCGGCGCCACCTGTGCCAGTGCCGGTTCCAGGAATTGGTAATCCGGTTTTGGGATCCTTAGCCACTGTGCCTTTGGCATCTTTGGCAGAATCTCCGCCAGCGTCGACCCCATAATATTTGAGGGCTAATTTCGATAATTTACCGGCATCTCCGTCTGGCTGCAGAGCGAACGCGATTCTGAATTCGCGCACTGCCGCCTCTTTCTGGTTCAAATGCACATAGCAGCTGGCCAGGTAATAGTGCAGGACAGGATTGTTGAATTCGGTATTGAGGGCGGCACCCAGATGACCCGATGCATTAGCATAGTCGCCAGCGTTGTATTCAGCCATTCCTTGTTTGAGA
>CAJCHQ010000731.1 GCA_903970295.1 Bryobacterales bacterium | reverse complement strand
AGAGGCTTCCTCAACTGAGCAGTGGTCTAGGTTTTCACGTTGTATCGTTGGTATATTGAAGTGGAAAGATGTGGGGATCTTGTGAATCGAGCCCGCATCCAACCGCTACTAAACCCAGACGGCCAGTGACCTGGGATGTTTCTGGAGGGCTCAACCGCCTGACCCGAAATACTACGTTGGCTAATCTTTGGAAACTATTCGGACCCAAGCGCGTCAGGAAGCGGACACAAGAGCGCGAGGGAAGAGTAATGACTAACACGTCAAAGGTCACCATAACCGCCGCTACGCTCAGCCTCCTGGTTGCGCTTGGCTTCGGCTACTATCAGGCGAATAAGCATGAAGCTCTGCCTGATCCATACACAAATTCTCGAACGACGACAACTACTACTCAATCCACCGCAGTAACGCCTGCAGCGCCGCTTGACACGCCACCCGATGCCACTGCCAGCGCCGCTCCGCCTTCGGCAGTGGGAAATCCTAATCCACAATCGGCTCAGCCGCCCTATGGCACGCCAGCTCCGAATACTGCCTACACCGCAGCACCAGCCCAACCGGTGAATGGAGCAATTGTTAACCCGACCAACGGGTTAACACCCGAAGTGCCGACGAGCGCTCCGCTCGCCCAGTCGGCAACAACTGTGACCCAACAAACGGTGCCACCGCAGACCGCAGTGATCGAAAAGAAGACAGTCGTGGTTGAACACCGACCGGTGTATTCACGACACATCGTTGCCCACCATCACAAATCAGATAAGGTGCACGTCGCCCGCGCCGCTAAACACGCAACCATGTTCGCGGCAAAACTGCCCGGGCGTTTACGCCTGTAATTGCGGACGATTAAAATCCGTTACTGAATTGACTTAAAGAAACCGGCTGCAGGTAAACTCGTTTATTGTCTCTCGCCACCAGCAGCCTTTTTTGTCGCGTTCAGCGGGCGTCGTGAAGTGATAATCAAGCCCCAAAACCCAAGGTGATTCGTCAACATTCGCATCGCGGCAGACCATAATCTCCAATCGAGCCGTGGCATGTGTGGTGCTATTAGTGGTGGCGGTCTGCACAAGTCGTCGCCGACCGGAAGCATCGGGCCTGGAGGCGTGATTCCTGCGCTCCACCATTGCGGGCACGAAGTGACAATCGTAACTCGCAACAAATTCGATCTTCAAGGAATACCGATAGCGCTTGCCGCTGGCCGCGAGGCGGAGTGCCCTGATGCGAGACTTTCCACAATTCCAGCCAGCGACAAGCTTTGAAACGATGGCAAGGCGATGCATTGCGAGCATGCAGGCAAGACTCGCGGCAACTGACGAAAAGCAGGACCGTGCTGAGGATGATTTAATCAGCCGGTGGAACTCCCGGTAATGTGGCTGTGGTCAGGGAAAAAGGGCTTTCTTGAACTGCTATAATTTCGGTCGCATTCGGGCGTCGACTGTTCGCAGGGCCGTGTTGACGGTGCGTACTGCAGCTTAGACAAGTCTTACGACCGCTCGCGCGCGATTAATCGAGAAAAGGAAAACGAGGACGATGAAGCTGTTTAGAAAATTGACATGGCGCCAGGGGCAGAGGCTCGGCGGAATATTCTCCACGTGTTTCGCGATCAGTGGAGTTTTCCTGCTTCAACAGCCATCGATGGCCGACGAAACCTTATGGAAAAATTACTTTGAAGGCGGGATCAAATCACTTCAGGGAAATGCTCCAGCCGCCGCAGAAAAGCAGTTGTTATCAGCTCTTGAACAAGCAAAGCAATTCGGTGAAAAAGACCAGCACTACTGGAAGACTTTAGACGCTCTTGCCATAACGTACATGAGTGAGAAAAAGTTTCGAGAGGCCGACAAAACCTTCGCGAAAGTTCTGTCGATCAAGCAACAAATATTAGGACCTGACAGTCCCGAGTTATCTTTAACAATGTCACTGTACGCTGATTTGTTGTTTTCGGAAGGAAAATACAAGCAAGCGGAAGGTATGTATCAATCATCGATTGCGAATTTAGCAAAAATGAATGCTGCTGTTTTTGCCGAAAAATCACAGAACTATGGTTTGTGCTTGGAGGTGGAGGCGCTCTATCCACAAGCAGAAGAAGCGCTGCAGAATGCGAAGAAGAAAGAAGTAGAGCTGTATGGCGAGAGTTCGACTCAGGCGCTTTCCACTGAAGTCAACTTGATCAACATGCACATTTCGATGGGCTTGTATAAGCAGGCAGAAGACGAAGCGAATCAAGTGTTTGCGAAATTGAACAGCAGTCCGACCAAAGACGCACATCTAATAGACGCATGTTTGGCGGCGTTAGAGTCGATCGACTCCCATCTCGCTCACTATGCCAAAGCCGAAGAGAAAGCCAAGACTATAATTGCCAATGCCGAACAGCGCCATGATCCTAATTCCGCCGATTATCCACGATCTCTAGAGCGATTGGCAGACGTCTACGTCGAAGAAAAGAGATTCGCCGAAGCCGAACCCCTACTACACAAGGCGAAAAACATACTGGAGAAGCAGACTCCCGGGCATCCGAATGTCGCCGATGTTCTTGTTGATCTGGGCGAGTTGTATATCGACCTAGGCAAATATAACAAGGCTGAGACACTAATACAGCAAGCTTTGACGATTCGTCAGGCCGCTCTGGGCGACGATCATCCAGATGTAGCCGAATGTTTGATTGACTTGGCTTACATAGAAGCTCAAACGAACAGATCTTCGGAGGCGGAGAGCACCTATAAAAAAGCGCTAGCAATCAAGGAAACCTCACTGGGCAAAAATCATCCATCATACGCCAGAGCGCTATGCAAACTTGGTTTGTTGTATGCGGCCATGCACAAAAACTCCGACGCTGAATCGGCATTGACTGAAGCATTATCCTTGCGCGAGAAAAATCTGCCACCGGAACATCCTGATATTGCTCAGAACATGGCTGAACTGGCCGGTTTTTACAAAGACAACAATATGCCCCAGAAAGCCGCTGACGTGTACAAGCGTCTGTCAGCGCGAGACGAAAAATACGATCCAAGCAATA
>CAJCHQ010000730.1 GCA_903970295.1 Bryobacterales bacterium | reverse complement strand
ACTTACTACCAAAACGTCAAAGGACTTCACCAGAATCCCGCCGATACAGGAACGAAAGCAGTAAACCTCGAGAAAGCGCTCCATGGCGACGATTTCACCGTGGGCTTATCTACCGCCCAACCCAACGAAAAAGGCTACAATTATCCTATTCAGACTACAGACGGCACCCACGGCACTGCGACTATCACAGTGACAAAACCTGATTGGTCTTATCCGAAGGGCACCACTTCTCTCACTGTGCCTATTCCTAAAGGTGGCTTCACGCCGGCCGATGGAACCGATGGTCATCTTCAGGTAATTGATTCTGTGACCAAGCAGACCTACGATTTCTGGCAACTCAAACAAGGGAAGAATGGCGAATGGACTACATCTTCAGTAGCCATATCGAACACCGACAGCACGGCACCGAGAGGTGCCAATGCCTGGGGCGTAGCCGGAGCGGTTGGTGACGTGACAGCGCAAGAGCTGGAGAGCGGTAAGATCAACCATGCCTTAGCCCTTGGTGTCGAACAGAGCTGGGTCAACACATTACTGGGAGACCAGGGTCCCGGAAATCATACAGATGGAAATGTTGTCGGAGCGCCTCTCAGCGAAAACGGCAAGATTGCACTCAAGCTACCTGCGAACATGACGCTAGACGATTTCAATTTGACTACCGCAGGCAAGGCCATCTTCGGTGCTCTCGAAAATTACGGCGGTTTCCTGGTTGGAAAAGGACCGAACAATAATTCGTTTAACGCTTACACCACAGGCGTTTCAGGT
Source organism: Bryobacterales bacterium (assembly GCA_903970295.1). The sequence goes on along the minus strand of CAJCHQ010000730.1, from coordinate 4,972 downwards.
TCTATTGATTTGGGCCCCGGAGCGGAGCAGCTGAAGCAATACATGGTGTACTACCAGTAACCACGACGGGGTTAACGCGTCAGAAGCACGAGCTGAAATCAAGTTAGGGGTCGGGATATAAGTAGCCCCAGATGTATGCACTGGCTATGCGCCAGGACTACATCTGGGAGCTTTATCCGACGTGCCAGATCGCCTACGATCCTCTCGTGTTAGAAATATTTGTGCACCAAAATAAAAGACAACAGGTGTACAGAAGATTTATGTCAGCGAGCCGGTGCGAAAACTCTCGTCGTCCTGGCCAGCGCCGAAGCACAATTTCGCAAGGCTGTGAACATACTCGGCTATGGTACGCCTAAGAGTTGATACGCGAGCAACATTCGGGCGTCCACCTGCCTCAGAAAGGATGCAGCGTCGTTGTCCTTTTGCCAGTTTTGACATCATACACGTCGGAATAAATTCTTTGCGGGTTCGTCCAAAAGTTCTTGGAAAAGAAGCCTCCGGGTGCGTAATAGTCGACAGCCATCTCGTTGCCGAACCACTTGTGGCCGGCATACTGGCAAGACAGCCTTACAGTTTGGCCGCCGTGGGCACTATTGATGTCATTATTGTTCTGGAGAGTTATTGCTTTCAGGAAACGCGTGCGCTCTTCTATAAATTTGCCATTTTGAGCTGCAGCGAGAGATTTCGGATCACCGTCTTCCAAATCAGTCGTTACCTTGCGAACCAATGCCATATCCAGAGGTTTGCGATCTTCCGGAACTTTGCTGCCGTCGCTGTGCGACATTGTATAGAGATCGAGCGTGTCTCCGTACAGGCGCCAGCCATCCTTGTCGATTTCAATAGACGGGTTGTAATAAATCTCAGCCTTGAAGTCTAAATTTGCCCCGGTGCGACCGGCTTTGACATCGTCCTGGTACAAAGTCCGGATCTGTCCAAGATTGCTAAATCTCTGGTCCTCGAACTGACCACGGAAAAAATCTTGAACATGGCTGGCGTCACCGTGCTCCAGCTCTGTGGTTAACTGTCGGGCTGAAATACTTTCAGAGGACATTTTAGGATTCCCTTGCAAATTTGTTGAGTCTACTCCTCGATGCTACCTTGGGTTCAGGTCAAAATCGGGGCAGCCCAGATCTCGTTCGGTTGATTGAGCAACATGTGTGATTGATATGGGAACCGGATTTCATTTTTTTCTGCGAGCCAAAGCGCAGATGTGTCCCGTGAATGGTGCTAACAGAGCCAAGCAATCGATCAAATTTGTATCGACTGCCGATTATTTGTCCGCTTAACTGATCGCCATAGACAAGAGAGGGTGGAGTCTTTAGACTTGCGCTATCGGAAAGTGCTGTGACCGAACTCACAGGCAATGGCTGCGAAAGCTTTTGATTTTCAAGCTCATGGGACACTGCAAACTCCAGAAGGATGGGGTGTATGTCCTTCATGACCCGAGCATTCCTTACACTATCTTGCGGCGCGATTTCCGTGTCACTCCTAGCCTCATGCATGTTTGCGTCAGGAAACAACCAGAGTGACCCTACGGCTGCTAAAGCAGTTCCTGCCTCATCACCGGTTGAAAACGCAAAAGATAATCTTGACCGTGCGCTGGAACAACTCAAAGCGGCAGAAGCGAAGAAGCGTGAGAGACCAGAAAATTATGTCAATGCCCTGTTGCAGGCCAGTAGAATGACAGCAAGCAGCGATTTGACTTCGGAACGTGTGAAAACATTTAGCGACAGCGAGGGTGGAGAGAAATATTTCAAACAGGCTGTCGACTTTTACGTCGCAAACAAGTGGAGTAACCAAGACAGCAGGCATGTGTCAGAAGAGCTGTGGACGCATTCACAGGAATGGTCGCTTGCCACATTCGAGTCCATCTTTAAGAAATTGTTCGAAGCCTCCGAGCGTCCCTTAGCTGAAGGTGTAGACCTTGAGCAACAAAGCGCTAATCGACAAGCTTTCAATCTATTACGTGCACTCATTTGGCGCCAGGAACCAATGCCATTCGAGACTCAAAAGCGCTTCCTGGAACAAGCGATTGCCATGCAAAAGTCAATGCTCAAAGGCCGCAACAACAGGCTGCTCGCCCCGCTTTACGACGATTTAGCATATTGTTTCACATCAGCACATAATCTGAAGGATGCGGAAGCAAAATATTTCATAGCGATCGCCATGCTTGATGCTGATCCAGTCGAGCAACAGCGTCAAATTATCGATCTAGCGAGATTTTACATCAACAACAACATGTATGCTAAAGCCGAGGGTGCATGGAAGCGTGCTGCGAAACTCACGATTGAGAAACACCTCGCCTGGAACGTAACCGGCTACATCGATCTCATTCATATGTTCGATGGTAAGGATCAGTCATCCTGCACCGCCCCACTATTCGACACGTTGATTGCAAATGGCGATGACTTCAGTTTCCGCTCACTCGATCCGGTTTTAATTAATTATATTGACATAAAAATCAAAGATTCTGACTTCAACAGAGCCGCTGAACTGATCGAAAAGCGGATTGCCGCAGCACCTGGAAAAGGGAAGAAACCCGGAATGGAAGATTGGAAGATTCGCCTTTCGAATGTTTATTTGGCTCAGGGTAAAACTGCACAATCTCAAGCTCTTTTTGACGAAGTTATTGCCGATGCGCAGAGAAATTCGCTTCCAACAGCCGATTGGAAAGACGCACGTGCACAGCTTATGCATAACTTGGGCAGGCATGACGAAGCGCAAAGATTGGACACACCTGCACCCATTAACTCCTCCGACATCATCTTGTCGTCGCCCGTGGTCGTCAAAGACAAAATCGAATTTGGCGACAGCGTGAGCGTGATATCTTTCAATTCTTGCGACGATAATGATCCAGTCTTAAAACACAGCTCAGGAGGATTCACTCGAACCGTTCCGCCGGAGGGTGACAGTTCGATACTTTGTTTGGGCTCAGTCACCGCAAAGTATCTTCAGTACGCTGGAACGATTTATTGCAAGAGTTCAAAGGTAAACGCAACGGTGCAAAACATGCAGATACTCCCGATTGAGCACGCCGTCGAAATACCCGATGGCATCTCAGCTCCCCCTCAAGCCAAACCTACGATCCTGACGCTTGACGGTCGAGAGAAAATCTTAGAACGCGGCGATTATGTCTTGACCGATCTCGGCAAATTAACGGTTCGTTCAGAGAGTTCGTCACGGCCAATCCGAATATTCTTGCAAGATTCCCCAGACAAAAAAGATTACGAATTGGAACTCCAGGGACATCCTTTATCATTCCGACAGTTTCAGCTCTGGTACAACGGCGACAAGACTATCAAGCTGCGACAGGCTAGCGGCCTGATTTATGCTCCGAATGCATCGATCGAACTTGGTTATGGAACAGGATTCATGGGCGTCTTGGTTGCCAAAAATTTCAGAACCGCCTCTGCTTGTTCCGTTTGGATGGACAGGGGCGTAGTCAATAGAAATTTGACGCGATGAATCCAGGCTGATTCGTGCCGAGTTAACCAACTCTTTCTTTTGCAGTAAAATGGTAACAGAAGCCCGGTCCCTCGGAGAATTCAGGCATGAGCATTTTGGGCACGGCAAGAACAACTCTTGCGTTACTGACAGTTTTCGGCGCCGTCATGACGCTTTCTTCTAATTGTCCCTCGTACGGTGACGACTCTCTGTTCCTCCATAAGGTAATGAGCATGGAGCAGCAAGCTAAACAGACGAACAATTCGGCTGATTGGATGTTGGTTGGCAATATGTGGCTCAACTCCGCTTCCACTGATAGAACCGGCAATGCGGCTCTAATGGCGCGCAGAGCGGCAGCTTGCTTCACGCACGCATACACTAATGCTCAGGGCAACGTATACGAACAGGATTCCAGCCTTCTCAAGACATATGGAATGTTAGAAAAGCTGGAACCGACCAACGCCGCATGGCCGTTTTTAGCGGGCGAAATGGATGCAGCTCGTGGACACTACATTGATGCCGATGTGTCCCTGAAAAAAGCAGTAACGCTCGGAGGCGCTGGTGGGCAAAAGGCTCAGCAACTTCTTACTCACGCGGCAACGTACATAGCGGAGGATAGAGAACGATATTTCAAAGCGCACACGATTTCGGATGGAATCGTTCGATCCGGAAATGCTGGTGGAATGAGGATGTTGAGACCACCCGGTATGAGTGGTGGCGATCTGTATAATCGCAGCCAGGCTGCGGCTCGAGCCTTCAACGCGGGCGATATGGGCGCTCAATCACGCATCAATTCTGGTGGTGCCAGTAACCTCGATCACAATCGTTATGGAGGTAGCTATTAATGCTTAAGGAGCTATGCACCGTATTTGGTGTTGTCACCATTTCAGCAGTTACCGTGCCACCACTCCTGGCACAACAAAATCAATACACTCCAGATCCCACCGCGAGTCAACCAAACGTGAACGCGCAGGCTGGTGGATATCCTGTCAGCGTGCGGCCACCCATGAATGGGCCAAATCCGAACCTGCAACGAAGAATAGTTGGAGGGAATGCGGATACCCAGACGCAGCTCCAAAGGATTCGAGCTGCCAGAGGCTATGCATCACAGCCTCCGGTGTACGATCCCAGTAGTGTAAACCCAATCACCTACCCGAGAGGCTACGCACACACCGTCGGCAGTAGCATGGTAAACAATATTACGACTCCTCCAATCGATAGGTCGCCAATAACCGACGTTGCCGCCTTCTTGAAGCAAGATTTTCCAGTCACGCAAAAGGGCGATGACATCGAGTCTTTCGAGATACCGGCAATGTCCACACGAGCATTTGGCCCCAAAGTGACTCGCAATACTTGGGCTGAAGGGAAGCAGTACTCGCAATGAATCGACGTGCATCTCACTCGCCGCCGGAAAGCTACGAACGCTGCGCATTCCGGCGACGAATATGTGGCGGGGATAGGCGTGGAATTGAGCGAATGTAAATCGAGGCAGGTGCACAACGTGCAACATCTCGCAGCTTGGACGCTT
>CAJCHQ010000729.1 GCA_903970295.1 Bryobacterales bacterium | reverse complement strand
CGACTCAGATACTTCAGCTTACACGCAAGCCGCTAAATCGACAGTGGCAAAATTGCGCAGCCAGGTAGATGACTACTTCAGACTTACCTACAGGCACAAAGCCAAAGACCCAGAAACACTTCTAAACGCGGCGACGCGATTATGGAAAGCGGGATTCACCAAGCAGAGTGTGCAGCTGAACGAATATGTGCTCAAGAATCAGCCTTTGTATGCGCAGATAGCCGCTTATAATCTCGGCGCGATATCAGAACATAACGGCGACTATAAGCAAGCTGCAGCTTACTACGATTGGGCTGCAAAAAGGAGCCGCTTGCTCGAAGAGAAAGCGAAGTCGGCCGATACTAAACTTTCCGGGCAAGTGTCCAAAAGTCTTTCGCAGCTTCCTACTCTCTATATTGAACAAGCGGTAAGTGATACGCAGAAGGCATTGAAGGGACATTTGGAGGATTGGCATGGATGGCCGCAAGCTAATGTCTATCCGCGACATTGGTGCTCAGAGGTTTGCCCGCTCTGTGCAATTTCACGCACCCAGACTCGATACCGCAGCGGTCAGTCGAAGCTCGTGCCATAGCGCGGCTTGCTTGCGAGCCTGCCATCTGCGTCATGGACTCTGTGAGGTTGTGTCTTGTCGCAACAATCCTTCAATCACCGATTTTGATTGCGTGGGTTTCAACCGATTTTGATCGAGAATGATAGCTGCTTCGCTCTTGCGACCCATCCGCTTCAGCAGTTTTGCGTATTCGATCGAAATGAACTCTCGTAACATAGGATCGCCGTCCGGCAACGAACTCGAAGCAAGCGCATTTTGAAAAGCAGCTTCGGCAAGTTTGCTTTGTCCTTTCTCCGCATACTCCACGCTCGCGGTAAAAAGGTCTGACGCCGACCAGTCTTTGCCCAGTTCGGGATATTTCATGGAGTTGCCCCATACAGCAAACCGATCGATGCTGCCCAGCGCAATTTGTGGCTGTTTTTTTGGTACCGAGATGGGTACGCGTTCAGTGGGTCCACTTTCAGAAAGAGTCCACGTGAAGCGAATTCCTGGACGAGGATCTTTTGCTGGTTTTGATTCTTCTGCTTTTTCGTCAGCGAAAGCTGCAACACACGAGATAGCTGCCGCAATCGTGGCGGCGACAACCCGCAGCGAGCTTATCATTTTGTCGCGGAGGCGCCGCAGACCAACCGGGCAATTGTCTAGAATGACAGTTCCATCACTTCTGCGGAAAAGCCGAACGCACAATTTGCCAGAGCTGTTGGCAAATAGAAAGTCAGCTTCTGCTTTGGTCATGGCTGACAGGTTGTACACTCTCAGCGAACAGTCGCTGCAGTGGCGTACTTGTTCGTTGCCTTGCATTTTGTTCCAGTCGCTCGTGCATGGTGCAGCGATCGATAAATCGTCAATTTTCACAGTCGGTTAAAGTGGCCGGGGTCTAGTGGCTCGCCACAATAGCATTTGATTCGACTCCCTACCTGGCAACGGCCTAATCTCCAGCTTTGCTTAGGCTTTAGCATTTTCGACCATCAATTAACTTGCGCTGGGCTGAATCTTCGATGCCTCTTGTCTTGGGATGATGAAACCCAGCCCACCCTGGTGTCAGCCGATTGCAGGTTCGCGCTATTGAGCTGTTACGAAGGATCATCTCTAAAGCATTATCAGAGTGACATAATACTCAGATATTACCGGTGCGAATCGACTAAACTCGTGAGTTCGTGCAGCAGCAATAAGCCCTGCTAACAAAAACTCTCGAGAGGCAGGAACAATTGAAACGATTTTTTTCCGCAAAGCTAGCGGCTCTAATACTGACCTCGACTGTTTTTGTTTGTTGGTCTGGCGCCTCACAAGCAGACGAGAGCACCATGCCCGACCCGTCAAAAGAAATAATCAAGCCGGAGCTAGCCGCTAAATATGCTTACACTGAAGACGGTGAGTATACCAAAGCTCTCAATATTCCGACCTATGAGTGGTCGCCAGTTGGTATGCCGCCTAAAGCAGTGGTGATAGGTGTGCACGGACTGACTTTGCATGGTCGGCGATTTAGAGTGCTTGCGCGCACTCTAGCCGTTAATGGGGTTGACTTTGTATCGATGGATATGCGTGGCTTCGGACGTTGTCGCTTCGATGAGAAGAAACAATTCAGCACCGCCGATGATGATCGAAGCAAAGTTAACCACGAGAAGAGCTACGAAGAGATAGTGCAGCTGGCACAGTTGGTGAGGAACAAATATCCGGATACTCGCATAATTGCGATGGGTGAAAGCCTTGGTTGCACTTTTTGCTTGAAACTGGCGTCGGAGCATCCCGATTTAATTAAGGGGATCATCTTGTCGGCACCGGCGGTGCGAGTCAATAAGGACATGTATGCAGGAAAGGGACAAATCCGGCAGGGAATCAAAGCGGTGATTCGACCGAGTCATGAATTCGATATGAGTTCCTTCTTTGCCGAACTCTGTTCTAATAAGCCGGACGTGCAGGCGGAAATGATGGACGATCCGCTAATCGTGAAAAAACTGCCGCTGGGTGCATTGATCGCCACCGATTTGTTCGTCGACAAAACAGACAAGTGGGGCAAGGAAACCAGCCCACAATTGGCTGTCTTGATTTTGCAAGGCAGCGCGGATGGCTGCATCTCTCCGAAGCACGTGACTGATTTGATGAACAACATGAAGTCAGACGATCAAACTCTCGCCTGGCGTGGAAATTTCGGTCACTTGCAATTGGAAACTTGCTACATGCGCGTTGCAACGGTAAACGCCGTTGCCGATTGGATGATCGAACATGGTAATGACAGCCAGATTCGACTGAAGACCTTTCAACAAAATATTGCCGACCTTGGTGGCACGATCACTAAGTAACGTGTCCTTAGCTGGCTATGCGAATCACGCCCTGCGTTCCCATTGGAGCGAACGGCAAGTGATATCACTCGCCATCTACTGACGAGGGTTCGAATCGAAGTGCGTCGGTACGAGGTGCAAAATTGATATTATGGAGTTGTGCCTCCACGAAGAGAACATCATCAACCTTGGTTTGCTTTGGCTTTATCGGCAACGGCGATCTCTTTGACCATCGCTGGTTGCGAAGATTCCAAAAGCTATCAATGGGACGAATATCGTTTCAAACTGCCCGGAGGGTCTGGGATGCTTGACGTACGTCCGTCGCATCCATACTTGGGCGAGTTCGAGTATCGTCTCCATGGAAGTTGCGATGGCAAAACGTTTTCCGTGCAGCCTTCAGCGCAAACCGGAGGTAAACCAAATATGCGCTTGGATTGGGTGCCGAAAAGTAAGCTCGGTGGTCCTTACTTGATCATTGCTCACGAAGTCAGCGGGCAAGACAACACCCAGTTGCTGGATTTTAGCAAGGGTGCTCTGGTAGAACCTTCAGGAGAGTATCCCGATCCCAAAATGAAGGCACTGCAAAAGCTGAGAACGACCTTTATCGGAATGCTCGACGAAAATTGCGATTTCCGAACAAGCGATGGTATTCACGTCAGAGAATCATTACCGGCGGGTCGATTGAAATAGACGACTTTTCAAGGAACAACATGCGCCTGACCTCAGTTTTGATATTTTGCTGGTTGTTCCTCGTCATCGGCGCGTCTGCACAAGACGCGAAAAGCGCCCTCACACCGAACGAGCTTTACTCCAGGGCATGGAAGCTTGTCGAAAACGACTATTACGACCCAAAATTTAACGGACAGAATTGGCATCGATGGGAGCATCGGTATGACGGCAAGCTAATCACTATCGATGATGCGCGCGTCGCTATCGGGAGTATGTTGGCTAGCCTCGGTGATCCTAAAACCAAGCTTCGCCTGCCGCACCATCCTGATAACGACAGTACTGATCGCGATGGGAGGTATGTGGGTCTCGGCATGCACCTCTTCGTCGACAACAGCAAGAACACCATCATCATGAATGTCACTGATGACAGTCCGGCATTCAAAGCCGGCATTCGCGCCGGTAATCAGATTTTACAAGTGAACGGAGAGTCGATCAAAGGATTATCAATAGACCAAATCAAACAACGCATGGTGGGACCAGCGAATTCCGAGGTGGTGCTTACCATAGAAGACGATTCCGTTGTCCGTACGATCAGTGTGCTTAAAGCAGTTCTGCCCTTGCAGTCGGTGGCAACGGTGACCTGGCTACCAGGAAATCTAGGTTACCTTGGCCTCGATAATTTCAGTTCCGTCGATACGGTGGAGCAGGTGCGTACAGCTGTTCGCAAGTTGCATGATTGCGACGCCCTGATTCTCGACTTGCGCAGGAATCCCGGCGGCCTGCTAATGAATGCGTTCGCAGTCGCCGATCTATTTCTGGATGATCGCAAGCAATGTATTTATAACTTCATCGATAGAAATGGTTATGTTCTCCCGAAGCGCGCCTCTGGCAATCAAATCACTCAACAGATGCTCGTTCTGCTGATCGACAAAGGTACAGCCGAAGGGGCCGAAATTCTCACAGCGGCTTTGCAGGATAACGGCAGAGCGACAGTCTTGGGTGAGCGCACTTGTGGCGACTTCGCCGGTCTGATCCAGGCGGTCAACAGGTTCGACGATGGTTCGGAAATTGATATTTCGGTTGCACGCTGGCTCACTCCTAATCAGAAAGAACTCACCTCCAAGGGCATCTCACCAGACATTGAAGTAGCGTTGAGTGCTCGGGACCGTATGGAAGGAAAAGGCCCATGGTTTTTAGAAACATTCAAGCTTGATCCGAAGGAGTTGAAAGACAAGCAGCTGCTGCGTGCCATAAGTTTTTTGCGTGACGCTGTTGCCACCAAGAACAATTCTCTAGAAAAATAGACGGACGGAAACGCGCCAGGTGATCCCGTTGATCTAAGGAAAGCACTGTTCATTTTTGACTATTTCGGCACGAAAAAAAGGTGCTGTGATTACTTCGGAGCGTCACGGTTTGGTTCAGGTGACTGGTACTGCTTGATATGGGATATCATCGACTGTTGGTATCCGAGTTTGGCGTAAACCTACCGCCGCGCGGTTTGCGGCGGCGCATTGGATGTGCAGTTGATCGGGGCAAAAAGATTCAATCGCTTCTTCGACCGAGTTCAGCAGTCGTGTTACGACGCCCTGAGACCGAAAATCACGCGAAACGAACAAGTTCTCCACAGTGACGAGCCGGCGGGGCG
>CAJCHQ010000728.1 GCA_903970295.1 Bryobacterales bacterium | reverse complement strand
GTCCAGAGCAGGTGCAGGGCAAGTCACTCGATTGTCGGTCAGACATTTATTCATTCGGCTGCGTGATGTATGAGGTTTTGTCCGGGGACCCGCCATTCATTGCTAGTAGCACGTTTGAAACAATGAGCAGAAGAATGGCTGAAGATGTGCCTCCTTTCGCGGTGGAGTTGCAAGTGCCACCACAATTGGAGGCTGTCGTGATGCGTGCTTTGAAGAAAAATCCTGATGAGAGATACCAAACCGCGGCAGAGTTACAAATGGATCTAGAACCGCTTGTGACTGCCTTTAGCTGCATCGCGGGTGCTACTCGAGTCGGTGACAATCAAGTCAATGACAGTCAATCAAATGTTGTTGAAACTAATGAGAGTGAAACTAATGTGAGTGAAGCAAATGACACTGAAGCGAATGTCACCGATGCTAATGGCGCTGAAGTAAACGTCGTTCAAAAAAGTGCTGCTCCGCAAAGTGCTGCTCCGGCAAGTGCCAGTCCAGCAAGTGTTACTTCAACACAAGCCAATCAAGCGAACATCAGTCAAGCAAATGCGAGTCAGGGTCTCGAGAAAATCCCTCTGAGGCGATGGCTGATCGCAATACTCTTGTGTATACTGGCTCTTTTGGCGCTGTACTTTGTCAATAATCTTTCTGATAATTGGGGACATCCATAGACTGTGCATAAGGTTAATGGCAATTTTGGGCGGTAAGAATGGGATTTGGCGACCGATAGTAATCGGTCTCGTGGCCGTGACGATTTTCGATATATCGAGCGTTTGCAGCCAGAATGAAACCATTTCAGCCGCTCAATTCTCGACGATTATCAAAGATTCGAATTTGAAAATTTCGGCGACTAACACAACCGTTGTTGGCTCAGGACCAGCTGTGACTGTGCTCGCCGACGAGAGTGCGAATTCGGTGGACCAGGATTTGAAAATTGATGCGGTCTTTTTGTCTAAAGCACTGATTGAAGCCGCGCCGAATCAAGTTAAGACAGTTAAAGTCTTGTTTTCACAGGAAGGAAAACCAGGGCGCTATCTCAGTGTCAACAAAGAGCAGATCCTAGAGTACGGTAGCGGTAAAGTGAGCGCAACGCAATTGCTAGCGGCTCTCAAATTTCGAGACGTCGAAGTGGAAAAAGCACCATCAGTCGAGCCCGGTCTTCAGTTCGATCACAGGCTGTTAACCTGGAAACGAATCAATAGGTTAAAACAATCCGGCACGGGTGTGCAGCCATTCGAAGCCATATTTCAAGAGGTTGAGCGTCTGGCTAAAACTGGTGATGCCAATAAACTAGAAGAGAAATTGGCTTATCTGGATAACAAATTGGCTGAGCAGGAAGAGCAGATTTCTTTGATTCGGAAAGCTGCACGCGGTCTTGGTGTGCCCGCTTCGGCTACCAGTCAGAGTTCATCGGTTGCTGCCAGTAATGCTCTTCCAGCATCGGCCGGTATCGACCCTGTTCCTTCAGATGCTCATCTGATTCGGCGGCATTTTACGGAGCGAGCTGACGAGGCGATTCGGCAGACAGACGCCCGGAGCGGTACCAGCGCTCTGCACTTGCGCGCATTGAAACAAGAGATCGATGAAAATTTTTCGAACAATCATCCTGGTAAAGCCTTTACTTTGATACGTGAATTTCAAGAATTGGTAAAGCAACAAACGGGAGTGGATATTCTCAAACCGCCCGATGGTGGACCGCCCAATGGACACGGTGGACCTGCATACGGTGGACCGGGACAAGGTGATCCTGGCTACGGGGTACCTGGACAGGGCGGCCGAGAGCACAGCGGACTTGATCAAAGCGGATCCGGTCAAAGCGGATCAGGACAAGGCGGACCAGGACAAGGCGGACCCGGACAAGGTGGACCGGGGCAAGGCGAACCGGGGCAAGGTGGTCCTGGACAAGGCGGACCCGGCCGCGATGGACCCGGATAAGCTAAATTCAATCCGTGGCATATAGTTACAAGAACCACAGATTCTCTGGTCTAACAAAATTGAACGTTGAACAAGATGACTCAATCTCGCAGGGTCGCGCGAAAGCGCGTGATCCACTTGTTGGCACCACTCTTGATGGACGCTTCGAAATAGAAGAGGTGATCGGGTCAGGCGGCATGAGTGTTGTCTACAAGGCAACTCAGCTGCGCGTTAATCGTCATGTCGCAATCAAGACGTTGAGATTGCAGTTGGATACGAAGCCGGTCTATCGCGAACGGTTTCAGCGTGAAATTAGCCTGCTATCTACTTTGAGTCATCCAAATATTGTCACCGTCTACGACTGTTTTATTGGTTCAGACGATCAACCGTATGTTGTGATGGATTACTTAAGAGGAAGCAGCTTAGAAACATTGATCAAAGATGAGGGCGCTCTGGCACTCGAGCGATGCATCCGTATCGCTGTTCAAATCTGCAGCGCACTCGATCATGCACATCGCGCAGGTGTGATTCACCGTGACGTTAAACCGGGCAACATCGTTTTGATGGACAACGAAAGAGATTTCGTTAAAGTGGTGGATTTCGGTTTGGCCAAACTCAATCAGGACAATCGTCGCTTGACTCAATCCGGCGAACTCTGGGGCAGCCCACCATACATGAGTCCAGAACAAGCTCAAGGCAAGCCGGAAGACGAGCGCTCTGATATCTATTCGTTTGGCGCGGTTCTATACGAGATGCTCACGGGCAAGGATCCGTTCCATTATGCAGTCAGTGTTTTTGAACTGATCCAGACTCATGTATTAACGCCGCCGCCTCCGATAGCTGAGGTAAATCCGCTAGTCAATATTCCGCCGAAACTTGAAGCAGTAGTATTGAAAGCCCTGGCGAAAGAGCCGGTCGATCGCTTTCAATCGGCTGCCGAAATGTTGGATGCAATCGTCGAAGGCACAGCTGGATTGCGCACCGGTGAGTCGGGCGATCTTTTGTTACTGGCCGAAGTCAGTAAACTGAGGAGCACGTTGAGCGAATCTGCCCCTGTCACATACCAGAAAGATCCGCGCGCTTTCGATCCGACAAAAAGTTACAGAACGCTGGACTCTAAAAATCTAGCAAAAGCGAAAGTGTCACCTGTACAAGCCGCGGTCGATCCGGAGATGGCTAAAGCTCTGGCGAAGCTCACGACAGAGAAAGGAAAAGGGGAAAAGCCCAGCCTCGACAACTTGAAAAATCTTCCGGAACCCGCTGCTGGTGCGCCGAAGCGATTACCGCCCTTAGCTGTCGTCGTAGCCCTGGTTGGAATAGTTTTGGTTCTTTTGTTTGGAGTTTTCTACGTCTCGAAATCTGCCGATGTGGTGCCGTCTCGGGTAGACTCGCAATCACCATCTCGATTACCATCTCGATTACCATCGCAGGCACCATTGGCGACACCTTCGTTCGATTCGTCGTCGACAGCAACTGTACGGAGCCTCGATCTCGAGAAGTCAATGGGGCATTCGGCAAATGCCAGCGTCGTTTCTTCAACGACTGGTACGGCTCCGTCAAGACATATTTTGACTCCCAGCAAGCACCCCATTCTTTCTAAACGCTTAGGCGAGGCTGCGATTAAGCATCCCACTGAGACGAGTGTCAAGCACGTTGCCGTGGCCGATCCAAAGCATTTGCACGCAACCGCGGCTTCGAGTTCTGCCAAATCAAATCCTTGGGATGCCCTGCAGGGCATGCGGCAAAATCAAAAGCAATAGTTGATTACTGTGCATCGGTAGCTTCGCTGGCTTTCAGCCAATCGAGAGATTGAAACTTCCAGGGATTTTCTGTTTTTGGAGCTTTCCTGTCTTTGCTGAAGACAATAGACCAATTTTCGTGAGCCCCCTCGAGAAAATATGAAGCGACAACTTGCGCCGTAATGCTCACCTGAGTCTGCGCCATGAATTTTATGGCGGTGATTGGAGCATGACTGCAGCCTTTTTTCCATTTCGTCTTTTGCCAATCCTCGATCAATTTTTTCTCCGGTGGCAGATTCACAAAGAGTGGACTGAATTCTTTGTATGCTTTTTCATATTCGCCGCTGGCCATCTCTTCGTAATGCTCGCGGATCAACGTGTCGACTGCGACAATGTCTTTGTCGAATGTGCCGGTGAACTTGGTGCCTTTCTCTTCAAGCGTCGGCATCTCGTTGACGCCGTGAAAAGTCACACCCCACTCAGCGCCGTTGCGTATTGTTTTGACGGCATCGGCCGTCGTGTTTTCCAGTCGCGAGTCGCCGGTATAAATGGTTCTTAGTCCATTCGATCTGTTGTAGATCCAGATCACCCCGGGCTTGTCTACCGGATCGTAAAACCAAATCGTACCTTTGATGAATTCGTTCGGCGCTGATTTAGGTGGAGTCGATGACTTGCTGGTTAAATACGCGGCAACTGCGCACATCAAAATTGCACCAATGACGATCGGAAGAAGCGCAGTATTTTTGCTCAGGACTGGCTTTTGGTCAGTGTTAGCATTAGCTGTGCCTCCATCTAAGCCAAGCTGGCGTTTGACATTTTGCAATGCTGACAGAAATTCTCCCATCGATTGGTATCTTTCTTCCGGCTTCTTTTTGATCGCTCTAAACACAACTGCTTCTAGTGACGGCGATAGTTTCAACTGAGGCACGACGGCGCTGAAAGGTTTTGCCGGGGTCGAAATGTGCATTTGCATAGTGTCGAAAAAAGACGAACCGACCAGAGGCATCTTGCCAGTTAATGTTTCGTATAGCATGATGCCGGTTGCATAAACATCGGTCCGATGATCCAGCAATGCTCCTCGACATTGCTCGGGACTCATGTATAGCGGACTGCCGAAAATCTCGCCATCTTTGGTAAGTTTTTTTGATAAATATCGCTCTGGGTCGTCAAATCTTTCTGCCAATAAGGCTTCTCATGTGCGTCAAACGGTGTACCTAGGTATGAGATATTCTGTCATCATGAATGGTTCGCCTGAGCCACTGAAAGAGAGA
>CAJCHQ010000727.1 GCA_903970295.1 Bryobacterales bacterium | reverse complement strand
GCTAAAAGCTAAGAGCTAAGAGCTAAAACAAATCTAGAAGCAAAGCTGCTGAACGTACAGACAGGCTAAGTTGGCTCAGGCGCGCACGAATGGATTTCCACCAATTTGAAAATCAGGAAAGATTTTCGCTAATTGCTGATTGGAGAATTGCATGTGGTCGCCCAGAATTGAGGTGAGCACCTGGCGGAAGTCGGTAGTGGTAGGCAGGTCTCGTTGTTCGTGCAATGCGTTTGCACTCAGTCCGCCCCAGCGTCCATAGACTTTTCCGCCCGGTATGTCCTTGCCGAACAGCATCATCACGTTTCCATGACCATGATCTGTGCCGGCGTTTCCATTTTCTTTTGCTGTCCTTCCAAACTCAGACATCACTATGATTTGAGTGTCTTTGTACATAGGTCCAAGACCCCTGATCAAGTCTGCCAGACCGGCTGCAAGAGGTCTCAGATGATTGGCGAGTTGTCCGTTCGCCGAACCTTCGTTTATGTGCGTGTCCCAACCGCCAAAATCAACGAATGCAACTTGTACCGAGGGATCATGTTTGAAGAGCGCTGCAATTTGCTTGCCGAAGTAATTGAAGTTTTTCGGCAACGGGGCGCCCTTATTAGCAACCACTTGCTCTCTGTCCATGGTATTGGTGTTCGAAGCGGCTGTAGCAGCAGCATTGTCCGCTTGTTCAGATTCGTGCATCGCATCGAGCACTTCTTTGTGAGCGGCAATACCTTCGGAATAGACGTTTCCTAACTGATCTTTTCTGTTCGCATACAGAGCATCAAAAGCAGATGCCACTACTGGTCTATCGACTGCCATCTTTCTACTTTTGGCTTCTGGTGCGACAGTTGCAATCGACGCTGGTCCAGCCATAATTCGCGGTAGTACCGGACCAATGCTGACTGCCTGCACTGGTGTTTGCTTAGGTGGCAGTTGTGCCACCAGACGATTGAGCCATCCGGTATTGATGTTTTTCAGACCGGGCACACCGCCTTCCATATAATCCTGGGCATCAAAGTGTGATCGTGTCTGGTCAGGTGAACCAGATGCGTGAACGAACGCCAGACTTTTGTCTTGCCAGAACGGCATTAGTGAGTCCATTGCGGGGTGCAAGCCGAAATATCCATCGAGGTCAATCGCACCTCTATCGGTACCAGGTCTTTGTAGTGCTATGTGGGGACGAATTTGTTGATATATCGGGTCGGCATAAGGTGCCACCACATTTAAACCATCCATGCCGCCCCGCAAAAATACCACGATCAAGCGCTTCTTCGGTTCGTCTGAACCGTCTCCCTGACTATATGTCCATCCTTTCAAACCGGGGAAAAAGCAAAGCGATGAAAGCAATCCGGCTTTAAGAAATTCTCTGCGGTTAATCACGACTCCTCCTAATAATGCATAAAATCGGGACTGCCAAGAACAAGAGCGGATTTCAAATTATCCGGCGCACTCTTAACGGCGGCCTCGGTTTTGTCGGACAGTAAATTGCCAAACGTATCTTCAAGATTTTTGTAGTCTGGGACAGGACCTTCCAATCCCTTGAATTTGCCGGAGGCAACGCCCATGGCAAAACTCGTGCGTCGCAAGAGTGAGTCTGGGTTCAACCAGGCTTGCGTCGTGTTTTTGTATCCGTCGGGCGTAAGACAGCCATAGATAGGCATCCCTTGCTGTCTGAGAAATTGTTCTAGCGGAGTCAAATCGCCGGTTTTGACATCAGTGGCTCGCACAGTCGAGACGACGAAGCGAAATGGATTTTTGAACTTGGAGTTGAAATATTGCGGGTCCCAGAATTCTGGACTCTTAAATAATTCGGTCAAGACTTCTTTGATGTTTCCGTGCGATTTGGTGAATCGCTTTTCCAGCTTGGTTACCAGTGCTGCCGGTGGTTCATCGGCGACGAAGTATTGAGCCAATTGATAGCTGATGTGATGCGCTGTCGCCGGACTTTCGGCCAAGATATCGAGGGCTTCTTCGATCTCATTCTCGCCACCGCCTTCGATGCGATTCCCGAGGATGATTTTTTCGCCAGTATCGTGTCGTTTAGGATCGAAGTAATAACCGAAACCTTGCTCTGGCGGCTGCACTCCATTTTTAGCATTGCGCTCGGGCAAGCCCAAACCAGTCAAAATGCGAGCCAGCTCGGTCACGTCTTTTTGTGTGTAACCGCCATCTACGCCGAGCGAATGGAGCTCCATCAGCTCACGCGCATAGTTCTCATTCAACCCGGCATAACGCCCTTTCTTAGCAAAACCAGTCTTAGTATTTTGCCAGTTGTCGAGATAAAACAGCATGGCCGGATGGTGGCAAGTTGCCTCGAGCAAATCACGAAAATTGCCCAACGCATATGGGCGAATCGCTTGTTGCTCGTAGGCACCGATCCAGTAACGGTCTTGATCTTTATTGGCAAACACATTGAAGTGGTTGTACCAGAATTCGGTCATCACCTC
>CAJCHQ010000726.1 GCA_903970295.1 Bryobacterales bacterium | reverse complement strand
TCTACTGGGGAAGAGCCTTATTCCTTGTCCATCGCGGCAAGAGAGTTTTTTGGCAGCAGTGGGCCAAGGGCTAACATATTTGCAACCGACATTTCGACGCGAGTTCTTGAGTTGGCCAAAAATGCTACCTACGATAGCTCCCGGCTAGCTGGAATGCCGAAGTCGCTCTTACAGCGCCACTTTCTAATTGGTAAGGGATCGTCGTCTGATCTCTATCGTGTGAAGCCTGAAGTGAGGGCGTGTGTCAGGTTCCAGAGACTTAATCTAATGGAGCCCTTCCGGGGTTTCCAGGCAGCATTTCCCTTGATTCTATGTCGCAATGCAATGATCTACTTCAATGCCGCTACACAAGAAGATTTGGTCGAACGATTTTACCAGCAGACAGAACCTGGCGGTTACCTCTTTATTGGCCACTCAGAGAGCCTTAACCGAATCAATCATCGCTTTGAGTATGTCCGCCCTGCCATCTATCGTAAGCCTGGCTCACTAAAAGATTCAGTCACGAAGCGAAGTGAAGTCGTATGAAAAATATCGTCGTTGGTATAGGAGACTGCCAGGTCGCAAAGGGCGCAGGCGAGACTCTTGTGACTTATGCTCTAGGCTCCTGCATAGCAATTGCAATATACGATCCGGTAACTGGAGTAGGAGGGCTGTTGCACTATCTGCTGCCAGACTCCAAAATTGACGCCGAAAAAGCAACACGAAATCCGTTTATGTTTGCCGACACGGGAATTCCCGCCCTGTTTCATCGAGCCTACGCCATGGGTGCAGAGAAAAGCCGCCTGACCGTTTTCGTAGCAGGTGGTGCGCAAGTACTGTCAACCGAGCTATTTCAAATTGGCAAGCGGAACCAACTTGCGATGAAGAAGATTTTGTGGAGAGCCGGGGTGTTGATTTCTCACGAAGAGACCGGAGGAGAGCATTCGAGGACGATCCGAATGGAACTCAGCACCGGTCGGATCTATATGAAGTCTGGTGGCGCCCAAGAGCAGCAGATTGTTTCTAAGCGAGTTACACACCAAAAAGAAGGGGTCCATTGTGCATGACATTCTAATAGTTGACGATTCGCGGGCAATGCGAAATTTTCTGAGGCGCGCACTCGCGATGACAAGTCTAAAGCCAGGAGTGATCTATGAGGCTGATAACGGCCTAGAGGCATTGAAACTCCTAGCGACCCATTCTGTTCAGGTTATCTTCAGCGATATCAACATGCCTGTGATGGATGGGGTCGTCTTCGTAGGAGAACTCTCAAAGAGCGAGGCGACTAAGAAGATTCCGGTAATTGTGGTCTCGACCGACAATAGTAGGGAGCGGATCAGTCAAATGTATTCACTTGGCGCAAAAGGTTATATCGCAAAGCCATTTTCACCGGAGTCCCTGGAACACGAAGTTATTCGCCTACTGTGGGAGACAGACGATGAACAAAGCTGAGCTAGGAGGCGCGATTCGTGAAGGCTCCGTGCAGGTTTTAGAGACCATGTTTTTCGCCGATATCGTTGAGAGTGAGGCCATAGTTCACAA
This sequence comes from Bryobacterales bacterium, assembly GCA_903970295.1. Next base: position 808 of record CAJCHQ010000726.1, on the reverse strand, counting down.
AGAGCCGGTTGCTTGCACGCTGCAGTGCAGCGGTTCTGAAACTGGTAGCTTTAGTATTGCTGTCGATCGCGAAGCCTTGAAGTTCCTTTGCGAGTCGTTTTATGGCGAAAGTGGCGACAGCACTGCAATTCAAGAGATCGATTTGATCTGCGAACTAACCAACATGCTTGCGGGTGCTACACTCAGCCGCTTTGCACCGTTAGGTTTGTGTGCACTTTCATCACCGGTTTTGTGCGACGTCGCCCGACACCTGGAGATTGGAAGCTCTGCACACGCAGGAGACGAGCACTCACAAATATTTATTTCGCTTGAAGGTGGTCTGTTGTCGGCATCTTGTACGCTCAGGACAAAAGCATGAATATGACGAGACCAATACGAGTTCTAATCGTAGATGACTCAGCTCTCGTGCGCAAAATGTTGTGTACGGCACTTGCCGGTGACAAACAGATCGAAGTTGTCGGGACCGCACCAGATGCCTTCATTGCACGGGATAAGATACTCACTCTCAATCCCGACGTGATCACGCTCGACATTGAGATGCCTCGCATGGATGGCATCACATTCCTGAAGAAACTAATGCAGTTCAGACCACTTCCGGTCATTGTCATTAGTTCATTAGGGCACGCCGCCTGTCAGGCGAGCGTGGATGCGCTTCGTGCGGGTGCAGTAGAAATTCTTTGTAAACCTAACGGTCCTTGTTCAGTCGGGGAGCTTGGAGCGACCCTTGGCGAGAAAATCCGTACCGCGGCGTCGGCGCGATTGCCAGTGCGTGGATTGGACCGTAAAGCTGTGGATAAGACTAATGATC
>CAJCHQ010000725.1 GCA_903970295.1 Bryobacterales bacterium | reverse complement strand
ACTCCATAGGCAGCCATGGCTTGACGATTGAGTTTAGCCGTGAGCGTAGGTAAACCAGTCGTTTTCTCCGTTTTAATATCAGCCGCGCCTCTAACTTGGGAAAGAACTTGTGCCACCTGGTCGCCCAGTTTTTTCAATTCGTTCAGCTCCGCTCCATATATGCGCACGGCAATGTCTGATTTCGCTCCTGCCACTAGTTCGTTCATGCGTTGCTCGATCGGCTGCGAAATGGTGATGCCTGCACCAGCCACGGTATCATGAAGTGTTTTCGCCATCGTTTGCTCGAGCGACTCTTGCGTGATGCCGACTGGCCACTCTTGTTCTTTTTTGAGAATGACAAATGTATCGGTTTCGTCCGGTCCCATCGGATCGAAGGCTTGTTCTGAGTGACCCGTCCGCGACACGACATTGCGCACTTCCGGAAATTGTTTCAGCACTTTCTCGATTAATGTCGTTTGGCGGGCAGCGGCATCGTATGAACCTGATACTGGACGGTCAATCGTTAAAACAAGAGAACCTTCCTTCAATTGAGGAATGAACTCGCTGCCCAGTGTGGGCAAGAGTAGGAGACTGCCCAGAAAAATGAGGATGGAAATGGCGGCGGTCAAAGCCGCGTGACGGCTGCACAGAGTGAGGACGAAATTATAGACGGGTCGCAGCAAGCGCATGACCAGAGCGTCTTTATCGTCAATGCTGTCTTTTAAAACGATGCTAGCCAGAACCGGGGTGAAAAAGAGCGCTAAAACAAGGGCTGTCAGTAAACCAAAAACGACAGTCAAAGCCATCGGTTCGAACGTTTTGCCTGAAACGCCCGGTAAAAACAAAATCGGCATGTAGACAACAGTGATGATCAAAACTGCAAAAAGAATAGGCGACGCCACTTCCTGGCTGGCTGACATGACTGTACGCAAGCGATCTGCCGGTGGTGGTTTGATCTCGGATAGCCTTTTGAGAATGTGATCGACCATCACCACTGAGCCGTCAATGAGGATGCCGAAATCAATCGCTCCAAGAGACAACAAATTGCCGGAAGTGTGACTGAGTGTGAGAAACGTGATCGAACCAAGCAGTGCCAGAGGAATGGCCAGGGCAGCCACGATTCCACCTCTAACATTGCCCAGCAAGACAAATAAAACTATGACAACAAGAGTCGCTCCCTCAGCCAAATTGTGCCAGACAGTGTCGATCGTCCTGTCGATCAGCACACTGCGATCGTAAAATGGAACAATTGTCACATTCTGAGGCAGACTTTTCCTGATCGCTTTGATTTTTTCCTTGACCGCGCCCACGACTTGCCGTGAATTTTCACCTTTACGCATCAGCACAATGCCAATTGTCGTCTCGCCCTGTCCGTTTTGCGTGACGATGCTGCTTGGCAGTTTGCGTTTGATCTCAACGTCGGCGACATCTTTGACTTTAATAATGCCTTTAGGGCTGCGACGAACTAGAACGTTGCCAATATCGTCAGTGGTGTTGAGCATGCCTTCCGCCCGCAAATAGACGGCATTGTCGCCATCGATCGAATAACCACCACCAGCATTGGCGTTGTTATTCGTCAACGCGTTCATCACTTCTTCGGGTGAGACTCGATAGCCGTGCAGTTTTTCCGGGTGCAACATCACCTGATACTCTTTAGCGTCACCACCCATGGATTGCACTTCATCTACACCCGGAACTGTTTTCAATTGCGGAATGATTTGCCAATCCAGGATGTCCCTCAGCTGCATTGAAGAGTAGCCTGGACCGCGCACTTCGAATTGATAGACCTCGCCCAAGCCGGTGGCGATCGGACCCAAAAATAGCTTGATGTCGGCATCTGGTGGCATTGAGTCCTGAGCGTTTTTGACACGTTCAGATACTTGTTGTCGGGCCCAGTAGATGTCGGTGCCATCTTCAAATACAGCTGTTATTTGCGAAAGCGCGTATTTGGAAATCGAGCGCAAGCGCATCAGTCTAGGCATACTTTGCAGGCTCAATTCAACTGGGAAAGTGATATACTGCTCGACTTCCAAAGGTGCCAATCCACGCGCGTTAGTGGTGACAGTGACCTGGACATTCGATATGTCTGGGACAGCATCGATATTGAGATTGACAAAAGACCAACTGCCGATTAATGCTGCTAGAAATGTCAGCGCCAGAACTAAAAAGCGAGATTTGATCGCCGCTCCAACCGCTTGTTCCAGCCACCCGGAAGGGGGTTTAAGCGGTGCGTCAGATTCAGATACTGACGAATTAATTGGCTGCTCTAGACTCATGATTCGTCGGGCACCAGATTCGCTTTCAGCACTTCCGATTTGAGAGCGAACGAACCATCTGTAACAACCCGATCTCCAGCTTTCAAACCGTGAATAATTTGAGTGAATTTGTCATTTTTGACACCGACTTTGACCACTTGCTTTTTGTATACGTGAGGCGCCTTTTCCCGAAAAACATATAGCTGCCCCTCGATGTCCTGCAATGCGCGATTGTCGACTGCCAATACGGTGTTTGTCGTGAGACCCTCTTCTGCTTTGGCAAGAACGAGCATGCCGGGTTTGAGAATGCCGTTCGGATTATTGATCTCCACCCTCACAGCCACTGTCCGCGAGACCGCATCGAAGTCTTCCCCAGGTGTGATCACTCGACCGTGGAATTCTTTTCCAGGCGCTACCTCCGTTGTGAAATTGACGGAGGCTCCCAATTTCAAAGCTGCAACTTCGGACTGAGGTACTTCCAGCATGACCCAGACTTTGTCGAGATTGACTACCGTGAACATGCCCTCGAGAGAGTTGATGCTGTTCGAACCTTGAGGGTTGATGTTCTGACCAGCCTGGATCGATTTCTTGATGACGATACCAGATATGGGGCTAGTCACTGGCAGCTCACTTGTCAGTTTGCCCTCGCCGAGATGCCTGGTGCTGAGCCCGAATGAGCTCAATCGGCTTTCGGCCGCGGCCACATATGACTTATTTGCTGCTAGTACCGATTTTGATGCCGCCAACTCCGCTTCCGTCGATGCAACACTTGCCTGTGCCAATTGCACTTGCTTGGTGGAGCTGATTCCTTCTTTGTTCAGAGTTTCTTGGCGTTCGACATCAGCTTTAACAATTTGCAGTCGGTTGATAATTGAAGTCTGCTGCGCTTTGGCTTCTTGCACTTTAGCTATCGCCGTCAACCAGGCCGATTGAGCTTCTGATAATTCTGGACAATTGACGTAAAACAAAATCTGTCCGGCTTTTACTTTGTCGCCGACGTCAGCGCAGATTTTTGTCACCACGCCGCGCACGAGAGAATTGACTATAGCCGAGCCCTTTGTTGTCGCTTCGACACTTGATGAAAAAGTGGTGCTGCGGCTGAGCATGCGATTCGTCACTGGCGCCACTTTGATACTTGCTCGCGCTTCCATTTCGGGCGTCAATGCATACTCGTCTCTCGGGATGGAACTGGTATTCGTTTTCGTCATTGGGGGAGTCGCGGCAGAAACGCTAGGGGATTGTAAAACCGAAGCCGGATCGGCCCCTCGTTCGTTTTGGGAACAGGCGCTCAAAGCCAAAGCTGTCGTTACTAAAACCGCCCTGAAACGGGCTTCAAAGCCGGACATAATCACGTTTCCGAAGGTTGCCCCGGTATTTCACTGTGAGATTGACGGAGCTGATCAAGCAGCTATTGCAAATGGTTCTCGTTTCCTTCGCAATCAGGCTCTACGAACATTCTACAAGCATCTACAAGCATTGTTTACCCACTCCCGAGTCGACCGACCCGGCTTTTCCACACCGCCGACGCCGGTCGGTTATTTTCAGGCGAAAAACATGCCGAAAAAAACAGTTCTCACCGGCACCGCCGGCGGTGAAGGTGGTTAGCGGGTAAGTCAAACCTGCTAAATCAAGCCGGCCTTGAGCAGATCCTTCAAATCGATCAGGCCAAAGGGGCGATTGTGATCATCCAGAATGAGAAGATCAGATATGGCAAATTTCTCCATGAGCTTGAGCGCTTCTTTGGCCAACGAGTGCGCTGAAATCGTTTTCGGGCTTCTCGTCATGATCTCACAAGCCTGTTTACTGAAGACTGAGGTGCCAAAACTGAGAATTGTGCGACGTAAATCGCCATCAGTGATCATGCCAGCGACCGAACCATCGTTATTCAAAACGACCGTGAACCCCAACCGTTTCTTGGTGATTTCTTGCAAAACGTCGGCATAACTAGCGTCCAATAAAACAGAGGGCACGTCGATGCCGCACCGCATTACGTCTTTAACCGTCAACAATTGTTGCCCGAGCGCGCCGCCTGGATGGCTGCGCGCGAAATCATCAGCCTTGAAGCCCTTCTTGTTCATCAACACCATGGCCAGAGCATCGCCCATGGCTAAGGAAGCGGTCGTCGATGACGTCGGGGCCAAATTCAGGAGGCAGGCTTCGCGTGTCACTCCGACGTCCAAAACGGCGCTACTATACTGAGCCAGGCTGGATTTAAGATTGCCGGTTAGGGCGATAATCGACAGCCCCAGGCGCTTGATTGGTTCGATTGCCAATTTAATTTCGGAGGTTTCGCCCGAAGTCGATAATGCTACGACCACATCGCGCTCATCGATCATGCCGAAGTCCCCGTGCCTCAGCTCAGCTGGGTGGACGAAAAAGGCTGGAGTGCCGGTCGAGGCGAAAGTAGCTGCGATTTTAGTGCCGATATGGCCGGATTTACCCATGCCGGTGACGACTACCTTGCCTTTGCATGCGCTCAGTATGTCAATTGCTTTGATGAATTCATCGCCGAGGCGGTCGGCCAAAGCGGCAACCGCTTCTGCCTCGAGGCGCAAAACTTGTTTGGCTTGCTCGAGAACCGGGGTGTCGGGCACGTAAGCCGGATCGAATTCGTTGGCCTGCATTTTGCCAGGAGTCGCAGCAGCCAGTGGCGCATTGGTGTCTTGTTTAGCCTCGAAACTGAATTCTTCAGATGGCACAGACTGGTATCCTTTGCTGGTTCAAGACGCGGCCTAGCCGCAAGCATGTGGCCAGTGCCTTTATTCTAACGACTTAGTCGATTCCGTTTCTTGACAAATGTTCAGGTTTGCCTGTTCAATCTAAAATTGGCTTTATTCTTCGCCGCACCCACGGGAGAACTACAATCAGACGGGCAGGGCAGAAAAGCGACGCTGAGCCAATCGGGCTGACGATAAGCTGAATTGGTTGGGAGATATTGTCTGCGAGCTTAAGGGAATTAAAGAAGCAGACACTTTTTGCGAACCTTCGGGAGTATCAATCAAATAAGTCGACATGGCTGTCATTTTTTCGCGCGGCGATAAGTTAGAAAACGGGCATTACACAGTGCTCAAAGAGCTCGGCGTCGGCGGCATGGGTGTTGTTTACCAATGCCGGGACGAGCAACTATTGCGCGACGTCGCGATCAAAATGCTTCTGCCTGAATTGATGGCTGATAAATCGAGTGTCGAAATTTTCCATCAAGAAGCCAGATTCGCCGCTAAATTAGAGCACCCCAACATTGTCACCGTTTACGACATCGGCGTTGAAGAAAGGCAAAAGAAGCAACATCACTTCGTTTCGATGGAATATCTCCCGGGCGGCAATCTGGCTAATCGCGTCGTAGCCGGTCCTTTAGCTGTCGAACACTGCCTGAATTGGATGAAGCAACTGGCTTCCGGACTAACCTATGCTCATAAAAACAGTGTCATTCACCAAGATGTTAAAGCCGACAACATTTTTATCACCAATGAAGGCGATTTAAAAGTTGGCGATTTTGGCCTGGCGCGCTTGCTTGTTGGCCGCGTCCATTGCAACGCATCGACTAAAGGTATGGGTACGCCGGCTTACATGTCGCCCGAACTTTGTCGGGGTGAGCAGCAAGATCACCGTTCCGATATCTATTCGCTCGGCATTCTCTTCTTCGAAATGGCTACAGGGCAGCTTCCATATCGGGCCAAAGGCATGATTGAGATGGCGACCAAACATTCATCGGCGCCGATCCCGTCAGCTCGCCGCATCAATCCACTGATCCCGGATGTTCTCGATCGAGTGATCCGGCGCATGATGGCGAAGACTCCAGAGGAGCGCTACGAATCGATGGGAGAGGTTTTGACGATCCTCGATGATTTGATTTTCGAACTGCGTGTGGCCAGACTTGGCTTAGGTAACCGGCCTTTGCTGCGCTCCGGTGCGATCACCGCTGAAGCCCAGGCAGCTGCAGTTGCCGCTGCTCAAAATCGCACCAGTTTTGAAAGAATTCAGGTGCCGCCGGGTGCCTTGGGACCGAAACATGCTGAAGCTCTGGGTACGACGATCGATGTCGCCAATGAGTTGAGGACGCAGCCGATCACGGTGCGAGTGCCGTCAGCTGAGCCGAGAATTCCCACTCGCGCTGAGTCTACTATTGGTACTAAATCTGGTGGCTTACTCGAATCCGAGAAACTGATCGCTCAATTGGAACAGCAATCGGGCGCTAATGCAAAAACTTCTCCGGTGCTTGATAAAAAGCCGCTCCCATCGCTTGAGCCGACGCGACCGCCAGCTGACAGCAAGGCGAAGTCTGCGAACAAGCTGCCTGCAGGTCGGCAACCCGAAACTTCGGGCACGCGTCACATCGCGCTGGCTAGTCCGGGGCTGAAACCGAGCCTCGACCTGGAGTGGTCTTTCAAAACGAACGGACCAATCGGCTGGGCGTCAGCGCCACTTCCAGACAAGGAAGAAAAAACTGTCTATGTCGCATCGGGAGATGGCTGTTTGTACGCGATTGAGATTGCCACTGGAAAAATATTTTGGCAATTTCAAACTGACGGTAGCCTTTTGTCGAGTCCATTATTGGCTGGCGATCAGGTGATTGTGGCTGATTCGACCGGGCATGTTCATTCGGTCCGGGCCAGTAGTGGGCAAGTAAACTGGCGGTATGAGGGCAAAGAGCCGATTGTTTCCACGCCGATTCTTGGTCGAGATCGTCTTTTCGTCGCTACTGACGGTGGGCGATTGATCGCACTGGATGCCGTAGGCGGCAACGTGCACTGGAGTTATCGGGCCGGCGACGCCATCGTCTGCACCCCGCACAAACATGCGGACCTGTTATTGTTTGGTACTAAAGCTGGCTCTTTTCAGGCGGTTGGTGCCCAGGACGGCAAAGTGGTTTGGAGATTCGCCGCCGGTTCACCGGTAATCGCCAGTCCCGCGGCCTCACTTGATAGTGTTTATTTCGGCACGCAGGAGGGCAATTTCTATGCCCTGGAAGCCTACACTGGCGGATTGATCTGGGAATATCCCACGGAGCGCCCGATAGTATCACGGGCGGTGATATCGTTTACGAGTGTGATTTTTTGCAGTTATGACAAATGGTTGTATTGCTG
>CAJCHQ010000724.1 GCA_903970295.1 Bryobacterales bacterium | reverse complement strand
ATTATCATATCCATCGATTTCGCCTCGCTGCTGACTAACACTGTTTATCGCGGTCAGTTCGAAGAGAGAATGAAAGCAATCATCGAGGAATGGAAGGCCAACCCCAATTACATTCTGTTCATCGATGAATTGCACACTATGGTTGGTGCGGGCGAAACAAAAGGTGGCGCGCTCGATGCATCGAACATTCTCAAGCCGGCGCTGGCTAGCGAAGAATATCAGCTTCGCTGCATCGGGGCCACGACCGGCAAAGAATTTCGTGCCCACATCGCTAAAGACAGAGCTCTCCGCAGGCGCTTTCAGGAAATCGCCCTCGAAGAACCCAGTGTCGAAGATGCACAACTAATTATGGTTGGAGCGCGGGAAGTTCTTGAACGGTGGCACAAGGCGAACATCCCCAATGAAGTGCTCTTCCGTGCAGTGCAGTTGGCATTCGAATACTTGCGACCTCGCGGCGAAGCAGTCATTGACGCTGCCAAAACCCTCCTGGACACTGCTTGTTCTGCGCGTCGCGGCGCTCGATATGCCGGTGCACCTACCAGACAATCGGCCATTCGTGAGCAATCAAGAATGGCTTTGCGGATCAAATTAGCTGAAAGAGAACCGGATTCAAGCAGTTTGGCAAGCCTTCTCAGCAGGGCTAATCAACTGCAAGAGCAACTTGCGGAATCACCGCCCGCCGTTTGGTCTGCCGACGAAGTCATTACTCTTACGACCGCTGATGTCGAAGCGGCGTTGCGGCTCTCGAAAAACATTACCATCACAAGCGCAAAAGAGACTTTGTCGAATCTGAGAAAAGTGATCGAAAGTATTGTCATTGGTCAGTCCGGGCCGATTTCGAGTGTGGTCCAAGCGGTTCAGGTGGCATCGCTCTTTAAACAACCTAACAAGCCAATTGGCAGTTTTCTTTTCCTCGGACCGACCGGCGTCGGCAAAACGGAAGTGGCTAGGGCTCTCGCTCTTGCACTTTTCAACGATGCTGATGCATTAATTCGGCTCGACATGTCGGAGTATATGGAAAAGCATACTGTCAGTCGACTGATTGGCGCTCCCCCAGGTTACGTTGGCTTCGACCAGGAAGGAGCCTTGACCGAACCAGTTAACAGACGTCCCCACTGTGTGCTTCTTCTCGACGAAATCGAGAAGGCGCATCCTGATGTCTGGAACATTCTTTTGCAAGTCATGGACTATGGCCGCCTGACTGATGCACAGGGCAACCCTGTCGACTTCAGTCATGTGATTCTAATCATGACTTCCAATGTCGGACAGGAGCAGCTGACATCCAACGCCCTGTTCGACGTCACAGAGCAAGCGACTGATCCTGACAGTAGCTCAACTGCAATGGTGAACAAAGATAAGGAGCGTAAAGTAATTGAGTCAGCTAAAACTGTCTTCACACCCGAGTGGCTCAATCGACTGACCGCGATTTGCGTCTTCAATCTTCTCACAGAAGAAGATATCGGCTCAGTCACTCCGCTGAAAGTCCAGCAGTTGGTGCGCCTCGTCGAAGAAACTCAAAAAATCAAACTCAGCACTGACCAGAGTGTGCTCACATTCTTGGCCAAGAAGGGCTTCAGCAAGGACTTCGGAGCTCGCGAACTGCTGCGCACCATCTACAAGTACATTACGGTGCCCCTCGCGGAAGCAATGCTCAGCGGCGAAATCCATCGTGGTGATACCGTCGAAGCCATCATGAATAAGTCCAAATCCACACTTAAAGTGGAATTTCGCAAAATAGCTTGAGCTCACTCGCTCAATAATTGTGACGGCAGGAGCCAAGTGTTGGCAGACTTCTTCCAACCTCGCCCCTGCCGCTAGTGCAGATATCAATCAGGTCTTGCAGGACGCTTCCACAAGCAAACAGGTGTTTGCTGGCGTCTCTACTTTTCAAGGAAATGTGTCATGGGACATCGAATTATTTTCCAATATCCAGAACCTGCGCTCAATTCTCACGATGGCGGCTTCGCTCCTCTGAGCGGTTATATTCCCGTCGTGCCGCTGCCGAACAACAAAGGCTCCATCGATCTCTATTCTGCCCACATGTTGAAAGGCAGGTTGGATATTTCAGAACCCATCACCGATGATGTGGCGAAAAACATCACCGCTCAATTCAGTGATCTGCGCAACGGCACCTACTGCAAGAACGTCTACAACCTCTGGCTCAATTCACCCGGAGGTTCTGTTCAAGCCGGACTCGCCATTATCGATACCATGCAGTCACTGGGTAAGCCGGTTAAAACTACATGCAACGGAATGGCCGCCAGCATGGCTGCTGTTTTGCTCGCCTGCGGCACTAAGGGAAAGCGCTTTATCCACAAAAACAGTCGTGTGATGATCCACCAGCCCAGGCTGCAGTTGTCTGGTTCCACACTCACCTATCCAGAGTTGAAAATCATCACCGATGAACTGGAAAAGACTCGCGACTTGCTGGTTGAGATCATTGCCGAAACAACCGCTAAGCCAGGAGTCGACATGAAAAACTGGAAACGCACGGTGCGGAAAATAATGGAGGTGGACAAATATATGAACGCACAAGAAGCCGTCGACTTCGGCATCGCCGACCACATCATCCATGCCCTGCCACCCCAGCTCAGCGAGCTCGAAGACACCGCGTCATAAATACGACCGAAGAAGAATGTGAGTTTGTCTGCCTTTTTGCAGACATCCTCCGCCACGCTGTAAAAAGCGCGAGTGAGCGGTGATTAAAAAGGAAGCTTTCGTCTTACTTTATCGAGCCACGTTCACACCTGCTTCACTGCCATCTTTCTCCTCGATCTAAGAGCGGGACAAGCAAAAGCTCATTGCTTGTCCCTTTTTATTTTAAAATCCTTTATTACTATAAATGCTTATTTTCGGTAAATAATTATCAATAGCGCGAGGCGGCAATTAGAGCTCTAGCCAGTCAACTTGTTTAGGGTTGCCGCAAACAACTTTGCACTCTTGCAAGCCTTACTGACCGTTACAGTTGGGCCTCGATTCAATCCGACTTGGTAATGACTTGGTAATGTTGTTTGAATAGTCTCTATGAGGTTGGCATAATAGCCGGTGGAATAGCGCACTCTTGCTCCATCGCATTTGAACCTTCAAACGGCATGACTGATATTCGCAACTTATTTCAGGAGTTGAGTAATGGGAAAAAGACAAGCAACTGCACGTTCGCTTGCTCGCGGCAAAGCAGGAAGAATGGCTGCTGCGAAACGAGCCGGCGAAGCCAAAAACTCCGCGCCATTGCTGCCATGGACTCCAGTCGCAGTCGTGCAGCCTGCTGTGCGAGATGACATAACGACGCCCCAAGAGATGCAAGAATTCCTGACGCTAGTGACTCAAGCCTACGCCGCCGAAAAAAGAAAAAATCCAAGCATGCCTGACCTGGAGGTCACCGATGACAAAATAGCAATCAGAGTATTTTAAAAAGAGATGATCGGCCACAGGATTTCAATATACCTGAGCAGGACTCTGAGAGACCAGCGAAAGCTACACTCAGCGATATTCCGTCAGGTGTAGAAGCAATCGATGTCAGTCCTGAGCAAAGTAAGGTTGCAGTAGTACTAACGAACAACCCGCAATTAGTCGAGTTTTAAATTGAGAAGAAAGTGGGAGCTGTGAAACTCTATGGCTATCCAATGACCTGAGAGCGCGTGAGGGAAAGAACAAGAAATGACTACTACCCAAGCTAATCCTGAAAACGGACCAGATTTATCGGCGAAATATTCTGGCGAGGCCAGAAATGTTGCCCAGTTGCTGGAAAAAAATTCTACCGAAGCGAAGCACCGGCTCGAACTAGATAGTCACATCGCGCCGCATGAAATGCATACCTTCCTCAAGCAAATGTCGGCAGCTTATGGTGCCGACAAAGCGAAGAATCCAAATCTACCAGATTTGGAAGTGACTGATGATAAGACCGGCATCAAAGTTGCTTTGAGAAAGCCTGGAGATAATAACGCTCAAACCATATTTGAGCGGACGCCGGAGCAATTGGCAAAAGCTGGCGACAAACCAATCCCTCTGACCGGACAGCTGCTCAATCTCAGTCCCGAGCAGACAAAACAAATTCTCGACATTCAGGCGGCTGAGAAAGAAAAAGCGCCACCCGGATCGCACGCGCACAAATTCGGCGACATAGCGGTTTCTCTTGGATTTAAGACTCCGGAAGAAGTGAATGCGGCATTAGAAAAGCAAGATCATCTGAAAGCTGCACAGATGGCCCAGGACCTATCGAAGTCAATGCCGCTCGCAGCCGGAGAGGGTTATAAGCAAATGGTCATTCGCACTCATCCGGAATTGGCATCCCTGCCAAATGGAGACTCGATTGCAAATCATATGGCGCACACTATAAAGAAAAACAACGGCGGAAAAATCCACCTGCATGCTGGTGACCAATTGCCGACCCTTGACCCGAAACAACAGGCAAATGTAGAGGCTCAGCTGTATGAGAGTCTGCACACGAAAACTGGCTCCGTAAAAGCACATCCTAATCAATCGCTAAGCGAGATCCCCATCGAATAAAATAGCGATGACTGTGGACGAGATTGTCAGGGCAGCCCCGCTCTTATCAGGAGCAGACAATTACATCTACAATGCTGCCCGACGCTTAGCAAGCGTGAATGAACTCAGATCGATCGATGAGCGACCCGCTGTGACCAGCTCGGCGACAGATTCGCCGACCGCCGCTGAATGCTTGAAACCATGCCCTGAGCAGGCCGAACAGATAAACACTGAAGAGTGCCCTGGCACTTTATCAATCACGAATCCCGCATCCGCTGTCGAAGTATACATACAGGCGGATGTTCTGACGCACCGTCCAGTCGCTGCCGGAAAGAAATTTCGCACCTGCTTTTCGAACATCAAGTTTGTTTCCTCTGCTGTCACCTGGCGATCGATTGTAGATGCTGCTATGACCTTGTTGAAGAGCGATGAACCAATCTTGAAACCACCTTCTTTTCCATCAATAGCCGGAAATCCATAGCTATGACCCGAAGGTGTTTCCCAGATGAAAATTGGGAATTTTCCCGATAAAAAATTTGCGTAATCGGGCTCAATGTCGAACCAATATTGCACTTGACGCTCGACTTTGAACAACTCGAGCAGTTCTGGAACCAGTTCGGCTATCCACGGTCCCGCGGTAATCACTACTTTTTCTGCCCAATAAGTGCCGCTGCTGGTGGTGACAACAACTGCACCTTCGGCTTCCTCGACTATTGAATGAACAACTTCATTTCTGTGAATCTGGGCGCCTTTTTCTTCCGCCAGTTCGAGCTGGGCGCGCACGCACTCTTCGGCATAGAGAAAACCAGCGTTGTTTTCGAAATAAGCCGAGTCGCCATCGGCAACGTTGAACTGAGGGAAGCGGCGTCGGATGTCTTTAGTATTCAGCATTTCGTGTTTGATGTCGTACCGTTTAGCTGCCGCCAGCGTGTTTTGAAAAAACTCGGCAACACCATGGACCCCTGTAGCCGAATTGCTCGAGATCATCAAACCGCCGACTATGCGAAGCAGCGCCTTGCCTATGGTGCGTTCAATTTCCTGGAATATTTCGTAAGAGCGCAATGACAGTGGCGTGAATTGCTCACCTTCGCCAATCGCTTGCCGCGTAATTCGAGTGTCGCCATGCGACGAGCCCATGGAGTGCGGTGGGGAAAACTGATCGAATCCCACTGCCCTCACGCCGCGTTTGGCAAGCTGATAAGTGGTGGCACTACCAGCGGCACCAAGTCCGACTACAGCTATTTCAAATTTATCAATCAATTTGTTTCCCCCACGATTGAGCCACACGCGGTGGTGTCGGATATGCTAACACGAGCAGTCTATCTAGCACTGCAATCAGTCATTGCATGCCGATCCTCAGTAACTGCAGGATTGGCCCCTTCAGACTTAATGTTGCCAACGAAAACAACCTGACGTTCGCGCCGAATAATACTGCCAAATACATTTCTCTTTGTTTGAGGCGCGTTACGCACATCTATTTTACTTGTAAATATGTGCTCGGTCCCCGTAAGGTCGTCTTGTAGGTCACTTCTTCCTTGCATACGAGTAGAAACTGATAGCGCTGAATTAGTCAACAACAAGAGTACAGGCAATTATTCGCATAGCCTCAGGCTGTGGTGTTGATGAATTTTAGCGCAAGCGTTAGTGACCGACTAAAGTAACTTAAACCAGCCATGACGATAAAGGAACCCACGCGAGCTCTGCAGGAGTACGAGCAAATAGGCAGAACGAAAACTCCGCCTCGACTCCGGAACTAAACTTGTGGCGTTCTGGCAAAGTGTCGAGCCGCAACAGTCTGGTCAGCTGTCGCCGGCTAAGCCTGGTTTTGAACTTGGGAGGAGAACTTACTGGCCAATGAACATGGCCTCAGACTCAATTCAACAACAATTTTATGGAGTTACACTATGAGTGAAGAACAAAAAACCGTTAAGGATAATTCCAGCAACAAGTTCGCGGTAACGGACTTTTATAAGGGGCATGCGGCATTGACTGCGGCCCTCACGAAGTTGGACGAGGGCGACTCTGCGATGGCGGAGATGCTCGCACTAGAGGCAGCTAAAGTGCTGAGCAAAATCAACGCCGACCTGCCGAAGCCTGCGGCAGATGAAGTAGAAATGGTTATCCTATCCACCATGTCACAGTACGCCCTGCAGATTGCTATGGGTAACCGTGCGCTAAGCCTTGAGCTAGCAGAGGATATACTGCAGAAGGTTTCGACCAAAACGCTAAAGCCTTGCGAAGAATTGGCAGCAACGCTTTCCAACGTTGCTTGCTGTCTCGAGCCATGTGACAGAATCCGCGAAGCGATTCCCCTGCTGCAAAAGGCCCTTGCAATTCTCGACGACCCTACCGTCCGGCAGAAAAGGGATTTTTTGAAAATCGTCGTGCATAACCTGGCGCAGTTCTTGATGCTGGATTCACGTCACGACGAGGCGGGTCCCTTGGTCGAACGACTTC